>JANTFJ010000051.1 GCA_024763495.1 Desulfobulbaceae bacterium
TGCATCATGTTTTATCGCTCAGGGGGCTGAGCTCCTACAGGGACTGAATTTTTCTTGAATTTACGATGCGGCAATTTACTGCCAGAGGCCTCTTTTTTCAAGCTGAGTCTTGGGAAAAAACTTAGAGACTTAAATGTTGCAAAGATTTATTCCCTGGTAAACAGTTACAGGGCAGTGGTTGTGGCAGTTTTTTGCCCCTACCTGAATAGTTACATAAAATCTTGGGATAATAAATGGAAAAACAGTGTATTAATTGTAAATTTTACAAGGTAGAGGATGAGGCCGGCGGCTTTTGTCGAAAATCGGACATAAAAGAAAAAGTCGCGAAAGAGAATTGGCCGAAGGTCAAGACTGCTGATGTCTGTGGCTATTGGGTTGATTGCGGCCAGAACTATTATGTCCGCCTGGGCTGGCTCCAGGCCCAGAAAAAAAAGGAACAGGACTCTGCCTGACAGGATAAATAATGCCTCTTGTCTTTCACAGTAGTAATCGGCTGGAAACCCTGGCCGCGGCTTACGCGGATATCTACGCCGGACGTAACGGCTCACCCTTTGCCGCTGAAATAATTGTAGTACAGACCATGGGCATGGGGCGTTATCTGTCCCTGCGGCTTGCTGACCGCTGCGGCATCAGCGCCAACCTGGAATTTCTTTTTCCTAACGCCGTTATTGACAGGTTGTTCGGCCTGATTCTGCCTGAGCTTGACAACAATGCTCCTCCTTCCCGAAGTTCGACAACCTGGAGGATAATGGAACTGCTGCCTGAATTATGTCGAGCCCCGGAAAGCGCGGATGTTTTTTCTCCGGTCAGCAAATATCTCAATGATGATCAAAATGGGCTGAAGCTCTATCAACTGGCAGGTAAAATTGCCGATGTCTTTGACCAATACCAGGTTTACCGTCCGGAAATGGTTCTGGCCTGGGATAAAAATAATGACTGGTTTAAACGGCATCCCCTGTACGCCCATGAACATGCCTGGCAGCTTGTTCTCTGGCAGAGGTTTCATGATGATCAGACCGTAGTGCACCGGGCCGCGGCAGGACATGATTTTCTGGCCCGGCTGGTCAAGCTCACCCCCCTGGAGGCGACCCGGCTCCCCAGCCGTATCACTATCTTCGGCGTATCGGTAATTCCCCGTTTTCACCTGGATATTTTTCAGGCGGCGGCCCGTTATAGTGCTATTGATTTTTTTCTGTTATCTCCATGCCGGGAATACTGGGGTTACATTAAAAACAGCAAAGAAATAAAATGGGCAGAGCGGCAGAGCGGTAAAAATGCCGATGAACTGCTGCTGGAAGAAATCAACCCCATCCTTGCCTCCCAGGGCATACTTGGCCGTGATTTTCTTAACATGATTCTTGAGCTTGACAATTATGAGTTAAAAGAAAATTTTATCGAAACACTCCCTGTCACCTGTCTGCAAACCATCCAGGATGATCTGCTTAACCTGGTTAACCCTCTTGAGGCCCAGAAAAAACCTGCCGCCAATCCGGCCGACGGCTCAATCCGTTTTCATTCCTGCCATGGCCCCCTGCGCGAGGTTGAGGTTCTTTATGATCAGCTCCTGGCAATTATGGCAGACGATGAAAGCCTGAGTCCCGCTGACATTCTGGTCATGACCCCTGACCTGGCCACCTATGCTCCGCTGATCAGGGCTGTTTTCGCCAACCCCTATGATGAGCGAACCCGCATTCCTTTTTCTATTGCCGATACCGGTTCCAGGCGGGAACAGACCATAATGGAAGGCTTTGACAATCTTCTCCAGACCCTGCGGAGCAGGTTCCGGGCCCCGGAAATTCTCGCCCTGCTCGATAACCCGATAATAGCGGCCAGGTTTTCTTTTACGGGGCAAGACATTGCTGTTATCCGTGACTGGCTGCAGGGGGCGGGTATCCGTTGGGGCATTGACCGGGAAATGATGGCAGAACAGGGCCTGCCCCCCCTCGAAGAAATAAGCTGGAAGGCCGGTCGGCAACGGCTGTTGCTGGGTTATGCCATGGCTCCTGAGCCAATGACAGCGGTAGACGGCATCTATCCTTTTGGTGATTTTAATGAAGATGACAGTCTGCTGCTGGGGCATTTTCTCGATTTTTTTGCAATGCTGACCGGTTTCCGCCGGGAAATTAAGCAGCCCCGTTCCCTGTCAGGCTGGCAAAAAATACTCTGCCGTATCCAGGAATTTTTTTTCAGCGCCGAACCTCCTTTCAGTGACGCTTTCGCGGCCCTGGAACGGCTTATTGCCGACCTGGGCGGGGAAGAAGAAAAAAACAGTAAAATTGAGCTGAGCCTGGAAAACATCCGTGCCTGCCTGCGGGACGGTTATTCCGGCAAACTGCATTCTCAAGGTTTCATGGGCTCAGGCCTGACCTTTTGCGCTATGCTGCCAATGCGCAGTATCCCTTTTAAGGTTATTGCCATGATCGGCATGAACGACACAACCTTTCCCCGCCAGAAAAAAAATCTGGAATTTGACCTGACCATGGTGGAACCCAGGCCCGGAGATCGTAATCCCAGGGAAAATGATAAATATCTTTTTCTCGAAACATTTATTTCCGCCCGCAAAATTTTTTATCTCAGTTTCTGCGGCCAGTCGCTCCAGGACAATAATCAGGCCCCGCCCTCGGTGCTGGTAAGTGAACTGCTTGATTACCTGGCGCGGCGCTATAACCTGGGTACTAAAGAACAGGATGACCTGATTATAAAACATCGAATACAGCCGTTTAATGAAAAATATTTTCTCCCCGGCTACCGCCTCTCCTCTTTTTCAGTGGAAAATTGCCGGGCCGCTGCCGCCAGGATCAGGGAACAGCAGGAGCCTGGCCTTTTTTTCGCCCGGCCCCTGGCCCGGCCCCTTGAAAAAACAGCCGCCATATCCCTGGAAAACCTGATTTCATTTTTTAAACAGCCGGTTAAATTTCTCTATAACCGGGTTCTGGGAATTTATCTGAACAAAGAGGATAAAATAATCAGCGGCGCGGAAATATTTGTCCCTGACGCCCTGCAAAGTTATCAACTTAAAGAAAAACTCATGGCTCATCCTGAGGAAGGCCCGGGGGCTCTCCCGGCCAAAACGGCAATGGCGGCCGCCTGCGGCAGAATACCGCTGGCTAATCCCGGAGCTTTTTATCTGGAGGAACTGGAGGAGGAAATTATCGCCTGGCAAAACTGGCTGGGGCCGATTGCCTCTCCCCTGCCGCCGATAGACGTTGATATCAGCCTGGCCTCGGGAATCAATATTAACGGCATACTGACTGAATTTTACCAACAATTCCAGTTATTGCTGCTTCCTGCTAAACTCGGGGCAAAACAGGGCCGTAACGGCCTTAAAATTACCAGGAAAAAAGAGCTGATCCGGGGCTGGATTCTTCATCTTGCCGCCAACTGCCTTCCTGGTGGGCCAAAGGTCACTGTCGTGGCCGGAATTGATCAGACCGCAGTCCGGTTTCCGCCCCTGGACAAAGCAAAACAACTGCTGACACATCTGGTTGATATTTACCTGGAGGGGCAGGAGCGGGTTATACCGTTTTTCCCGAAATTTTCCCTGGCGATGGCTGAAGGAAAGGCAGCGGAAAAGCTGGCGGAAGACTGGGGCCGGGATAAATATGACGGAGCAGCCGACATTTATAACAGCCATTGTTTTGGTGAGACAATCCCCCTTGATCATGAATTTGAGCGGCTGGCCCTGGAAATCAGTACCCCGCTTTACCAGCAGGTGACACTCTGCCGGGAGATTGAATAATGGAAGTTTTAAACATTTCCAGCTGTAACCTGGCCGGGACAAACCTGATTGAGGCCAGCGCCGGAACCGGTAAAACCTATACCATTACCGGCCTTTTTATCCGGCTGATTGTGGAAAAAAATATCTCGCCGGAAAAAATACTGGTGGTTACTTTTACCAGGGCGGCGGTAGACGAACTGCGGGACAGGCTCTACAAAGCGCTCCAGGCCGCCAGGGACTGTTTCAGCGGTGATGCCCCCAGCTCCGAATCATTTATCAATGTTCTCCGGGAAGACCGGAGTCTCGCTCCGGCGGAAAAAATCGGCCGGATTACCAGTGCCCTGCGGAATTTTGATGAATGCGCTATTTATACCATTCACGGCTTCTGCCAGCGAATGCTGCTTGAAAATGTTTTTGCCGGCGGTTCCCTGTACGATACTGAGCTGATAAGCGACCAGAGCGAAATGCTGCTTGAGGCTGTTCAGGACTTCTGGCGAACCCACATCTATCAGGCTCCCCGGTTTGTCATGGGGCGTCTCCTGCAAAAAGGTCTTGATTTTTTTACTGATCTTTACAGATTTAAAGAGAGAAATCCTGATCTTCATCTTGCCGTTCCCGCAGAATTACCCAAGGTCACTGACCTGGAAAATAATTTTGTTATCCTGAAAAAATTATGTCAAACCCTTAAAGAGCAGTGGCCGGTCGAACCGTTGGATACCATAGCCTGGTTTGAGCTTGAACGAAATTTGCTTGACCGCAAATCGTATCAGGAACGATATATTGTTTCCGCGGCCAGGGTGATTGACCAATATTGCCGGAGTTCGGCCTTAATAATCGATAAAGCAACCAGAGAAAAGCTGACAAAATTTACCAGCAGCGAACTTGTTGGAAAATCAAAAAATGACAGCATTCCCCAACATCCTTTTTTCACTCTGGCAGATAAGGTTGCCGCTCAGTATGATTTGTTTAAAGAGCTTGAAGAGGGTTATCTGATTTATTTAAAAACCCGGATGTTCGACTATGTGAACACCCGGCTGGCAGAGCGGAAAAAAAGGGATAACAGCCAGTCATTTAATGATTTTATTATTCACCTGCGGCAGAGCCTGACCGGTACCGGGGGGACTCGGCTGGTTCATGCTGTCCGCCGGCGCTTTACTGTTGCCTTGATTGACGAATTCCAGGACACCGACCCCAGCCAGTATGCTATTTTCAGCACCCTGTTTTCGGCTTCCACTCTTTTCCTGATCGGCGATCCCAAACAGGCGATTTACAGTTTTCGGGGCGCGGATGTTTACGCCTATCTCCGGGCCGCGGCTAATGTCAGGCATCGCTGCACCCTGGCAACTAATTATCGTTCCGACAACCGGCTGGTACAGGCGATAAACGGAATTTTTGATAAAAAAATGTCCGACAATCCCTTTGCTGAACCAAGTATAACCTTTCAGCCGGTAGAAGCGGCAATCAAGGACTCACGCCTGGTGGTGAGCGGTGAAGAGAACAGGGCAGCTCTGACCATCTGGACAATTGACCATTCAATTACAGAGGATAAGGCAATTACCGCTACCGCGGCCCGCCGCTATATCAACCAGGCTGTTTTGACTGAAATCCACCGCCTGTTAACCCTGGCTGCCGAGGGCAGGGCCAAAATTTGTCAGGACGGCCGTGAACGGCCCCTGCGCCCGGCTGATTTTGCTGTTTTAACCAGGAGCAAAAAGGAAATGGCTCCTTTGCGGAATCTTTTGAGCAGCCATGGAATTCCCTGTGTAACTTCTAGCGCCGACAGTATTTTTGACACAAGGGAGGCAGGAGAAATGGAGTTGCTGCTCAAGGCGCTGGCCGAGCCCGGCAAAGAAGAATACTTGAAGTCAGCCCTGGCCCAGCCTCTTTTCGGGCTGGATGGTCGCAAGCTCCAGGAGATGGCGGCTGACCCCTTTACCTGGGGGAAATGGACTCTGGCCTTTAAAGATTACCATGATCTTTTTCAGAACCTGGGATTTCTCGGAATGTTCCGGGTTATAATCAGGGAAAATGAAATTAAAAAAAGGCTGCTCTCATTGCGGGGCGGAGAACGACACTTGACTAATCTCCAGCACCTGGCCGAGACTATCCAGCAGCAACAGAACAGGACAGGAGCAGGATTAATGGAACTGCTGAACTGGTTTTCCATCTGTTGCGCTGATCCCCTGCGGCGGGAAGAGGAATTTGAATTACGGATAGAAAGCGATGATAACGCGGTACGGATTGTGACCATTCACAAGAGCAAGGGAATGGAATATCCCATTGTTTTTGCTCCTTTTGTCTGGAGCAGATCTGAAAACAGCAATAAGATTTGCCATGATAAACAGGGTGCTATGACCCTGTTCCTTGATCAGCGGCAGTTTGCGGAACAGCAGGCCGCGGCTTTCCGGGAAGCCATGTCGGAAAACCTCCGACTTTTTTACGTTGCCCTGACCAGGGCCCGGCATCGCTGTTATACCTTCTGGACAAAATTAACCCATCACAGCAAAAGCCATACATCGGCCCCCGCCTACCTTTTTTTAAAGGGTGACCAACTGCTTGCCAAACCCGACCCGGCCAGGGCCATGAAAAAGGCATATGATAAACTGAAAGACATTAACAAGCTGAAAAAACACATGATCGACAAACTGGCCCATGTCCGGGAATATGTCACGGTTGAGACTTTGCCGTTTAAAGTAAATCTGCCGATCCTTGCCCCCGGAGAGGAACATCCCACGCTTGAGGCCGCAACTTTTCCGGGCCGGATACGGCCTGCCTGGCGGCTTGCCAGCTTCTCTTTTCTTTCCAGGGAAAGCCATGACCTTCAATTTGCCGGGGCAAAGGAATCAGGGCAATTAAAGCTGCCGCCCCCGGAGAAGCGCCAGGAAAATGAATTTACTATTTTCACCTTTCCCAGGGGGGCCAGGCCCGGAACCTTTTTGCATGAAATGCTGGAATATCTTGATTATCGCGGCCCATTTGATCGCAGCCTGGAGCAGACAATTATCGAATCCCTGGAGAAATACGGCTTTAATCCCGGGTTTGCTCCGGCAATTAAAGACATGCTCCGCAATGTGGTCAACCAGCCCCTGGACGGTTTTTCTTTATCCGGGATCAAAAAAGAACAGCGGCTTAACGAGATGGAATTTTATTTTCCCCTGAAGAAGATATCCCCGACCGATCTTGCCGCGATTTTCAGCAGGTCAATAAGTGAGGATCAGATCAGCGCGATGTTCCGGCAACAGGCCGAAGGTTTAATTTTTTCGCCTGTCCACGGTTATATGCATGGTTTTATTGATCTGGTATTTGCCCATGAAGGGCGCTATTATTTAATCGACTGGAAATCAAATTATCTGGGAGACAGGGTTGAGGACTATAATCGGGAAGCGCTTAACCAGGCGATGAGCGCCAGTTTTTATTTCCTTCAATATCATATATACACCCTGGCCCTGCATCTTTACCTGCAAAGCCGGCTGCCCGGCTACAATTATGCCGAGCATTTCGGCGGGGTATATTATTTATTTCTTCGCGGTATTGCTCCACCGGACGAAAATGGTATTTATTTCCATAAACCCGCCTTGCGGGTGATTGAAGAAATGGCCGGGCTTGTCAGGGTTCAGGAGTGACTTCCTGATATTTTTGACCGGAGGCAGGGCATGATAGATGAAATATTACAATTAGATTATTTTGCGGCGATTGACCGTCATTTTGCTGATTTTCTTGTCTCGCGTTTTAATGGCGATGACCAGGCCCGCCTGCTCTATGCCTTGATCAGCAGCTGCAACCGGGCCGGGCATTCCTGTTTTCAGCTTTCCGCTGTCAGGGAACTGCCGTTTTATGATGACTTCCCTTCTGAGCTGAATAAACTGGCCTCAGGCACATTCTCCAGCCCGGCTATCGGCGCTCCCGGTGATTATCGACCGATTATTAATGATGGCGACTTATGGTATCTTCATCGTTATCATTATTATGAAACAAATATTGCCCGGCAGATAAAACAGCGGTTAAGATTCGCGGCTGAGCTTGATAATGATCTTGCCGGGCCGGAACTTGATCATTTGTTCGGTTCCGCAACCGACATAGACTGGCAGAGAACAGCCGCGGCCCTGGCTTTTTACGGCTATTTTACTATTATCTCCGGCGGTCCCGGCACCGGCAAGACCACGACTGTCGCTAAAATGCTGGCTGTGCTGCTTGATTTAATCCCGGGCCTCAGGGGCAGGACAGCCCTTGCCGCGCCTACCGGCAAGGCCGCGGCCCGGCTGGAGGAATCCTTGAAGACGGTCAGGAGCAGGCTTGGCTGTGATATCCCGGCAGAAACAACAACCATTCATCGACTGCTGGGAGTAAGGCGGGGAAAACCCGGCTTTCGTCATAATCGGGAAAACAGGTTGGCGGTAGATCTGCTAATTATTGATGAAGTGTCCATGGTTGATCTGGCCCTGATGTCCAGCCTGCTGGACGCGGTTCCTGATTCGGCCCGGTTGATTATGCTGGGTGACAAAGATCAGCTTGCTTCGGTGAACCCCGGCGCGGTTCTGGCTGATTTATGCGGCCGGGGAGAAGTTAATCGTTTCAGCCGGACAACAGCTGATCTGCTGGCCGCAGCCGGCTGTGGTAAAGGGATTAGCACCATGGCGGGACAAGGACCTACCATGCAGGATCATATTGTTCAGTTACAGACAAGTTACCGTTATCCGCCCTACAGCGGTATTGGTCAGGTAGCGCCGTTAATAAACAGAGGGCAGGGTGAAAAAGCGGTCAAGGTGCTGGAAGACGAACAGGCAGGAGATATAGAACTTTTTCCACCGGGCAAGCTGGAAAGCCGCCTGAAAAAACTGGTAAAACAATTTTATCCCCTTTATCTTCAGGAACATGATCTTTCGAAAATATTTGCGGCCTTTGCTGTGTTTCGAATTCTGGTTGCCGTGCGCCAGGGCGTTTCCGGCCTGGAGACAATTAATAATTTTGTCGAAAAGACCCTGGCGGAAGCGGGATTAATTAAACCTGAACCAAATTGCTGTTATCATGGCCGGCCCATAATGGTGACCAGAAATGATTATGCGCTTCGCCTCTTCAATGGTGATACCGGCATCATGCTTTTTGATGAACAGGAAGAGCGCCTGCTCGTTTTTTTTCAAGGCCCGGACGGAACATTCCGTAAATTTCCGCCTGCCCGGCTGCCGGAACATGAAACAGTGTTTGCCATGACGGTTCATAAATCCCAGGGCTCGGAATACGATCATGTCGCCCTGATTCTGCCAGGATATAAAAACGCCATAGTTACCAGGGAGCTGCTTTATACGGCAGTTACCAGGGCCGCAAAATCCGTAACTGTCTTTGCTGAAAAAAGAGAATTTGTCGATGCTGTCCATCGCCGAACCCGAAGGATGTCGGGACTTGGCGGAAAATTATGGCCGAGCGGATTATAATCGACTCCAGTTTAGCCGGTCAGTCGAACGCCTTCCTGTTTTTGCCGGATATTTTAACTTTTTTCAGCACATTCAGCATCTCTTCAGGAGGGTCATTTTTGTGATAATGGCAGGCATTGCATGAATTCGGCTGTTTCTCAAGACCTCCGGCTTCTATAGTTTTCCAGGGACTGATTACCTTGAACCGATGGCTGTGTACGTCACCTTTTGTTGCACGTTTTCCTATCGGCGGCATGTGGCAGCCAATGCAATTATTGACGCTGTGAATTCCATGAACGCCTTTATTTTCAACTTCATGACAACTCCGGCACAGCGAAGATCCGGGCAATTTAGTTTGATATTTGTTGGCATTGCCTTGCCTGTGAGTGTAATGACAATCCCAGCAGACTATCCCCTCCCTGGCATGCCCGCTTTTTTTCCAATCAATATATTCCTGCCGATTAGCTTTTGAACTGTCATCCGGATGAAGTTTAGGTTTTTCGTTAAAAAGAAAATTAAGCTGCCCGCCTGGTTTATAGCCCGAAGGATAACCATATTTGCCCTCGCCGGAACTGCCCCTGGTATGACACGAACCGCAGACCATTACCGCCCTTCTCTGATCGGGGATTTTAGCAGGGTTTACAATAGTGCCGGATTTATCGTCTTCTTTTATATGAATGCTGCCGGGGCCATGGCAGGCCTCGCAGGAAACCCCCAGGTCGGACCAGGTTGTCTTGAAAGTATTGCCGGCTTTATCAAAATTAATTTGGGTGCCGGTGTTATGACAGCCTGAACAGGAATATTGATATATTGTTTTGCTCCAGTATTTAGATTTTTTCCAGCTTTTGCTTTTAACGATCCACATGGCCGGAAGAATGTGAAGTTCTCCATTTTCAAATTCCGTCACATAAAGCTGTTTCCAGAATCCTCCAATAACATAGCTGATTTTATAAGTGTGCTCCCTGTTGTCCGGCCCTGTCGCGGTAATAAAATATTCCTTATTTTTTTCAACCATAGTTATTGTTTTGCCGTCAATCTCCAGGATGTTATTCCTGCTGAAATCGCCAACAATATTAACAGGAGAAGCCTGCTGAAATTTATAAGGATGCAAAGTGGATTTCCAGCCTTCATAAATATCTTTGTGGCATTGCTTACATTTGCCGGCTCCGACATAGGCTGCCTCTTTATTGAGAGACTGGGCCTGGCTGACGTTAATGGCAGGCAACAATTGAGCGCAGAAAAACAACGCCGTCAATATGATATTTTTATGCATAGTCCGGAATTCCCTTTGTTTTATGTGTCTAAAATTTCAAAATTTAAGCCCTGAGGGTACTAACCCGCAAAAGTGGAAGTGGACTTAAAATCTTCATGACTCTTTTCAGTACCCCTTGAGGTGGGTAAGTGCCTTGGAGTAACTCGCTGTAAACAGTTTCAAAATTACGTCTTCAGTTCGAAGTCGAAGTTTATGCCCTGTGAGCAGTTACGTTTTTTGTTACAGCTTTTCAGAAGTAAGGCACTAAAACGGCACTTCATCTCCCGGTATTGTCGGTTCAGGCGGAGGAGGCTCTTCGCCACCAGCGCTGGACTGCCCCCCCCTGGTATCAAGCATTTTCATTTCCCTGGCAACTATCTCGGTAGTATAACGTTTATTACCGTCTTTGTCTTCCCACTGCCTGGTCTGGATTCTTCCCTCGATATAAATGAGAGAACCCTTGGACAGATATTCGCCGCAAATTTCCCCCAGCCGGGCAAAGGCGACAATTCGATGCCATTCCGTCTGCTCCTGGGGATTGCCTTCTTTGTCCTTCCACTTCTCACTGGTAGCCATGGTGAAATTAGCTACTGCCGTTCCGCTCTGGGTATAACGAACTTCAGGGTCACCACCTAGTCTGCCGATAAGTATTGCTTTATTAATCATGATTAAGCTCCTTTTTAAAATAATATCAATTTCTAAAATTTTATAAATTACTCAACTTTTTGACTTGAGATAAGTATTTGAAGTCATATAACATCACCAATAAAACTCGCTTGTCATTCCGGCATGTCTTTAGCCGGAGGTAAGCGAGGAACGAGACTCCGATCCATAAAGTTAGCCGATGATCCCTGGATTCCGGCTAAAGACATGCC
>JANTFJ010000052.1 GCA_024763495.1 Desulfobulbaceae bacterium
TCGCTAATTTTCTTTAAATAGCGCTGCTATTCGCAGAAAATGACCGAAAAAATGGTCTCAATTCTCCAATTTTTCGCTACGGCTTCTATTCTCGGACCGCCTCCCAGGTATTTTCACGGTAAACATTGCCTATTTTCATGGACAGAGCAGACTAAACCTTTTAGACTCAGCCTTTATTATCCAATTAACGTCTCAGGGCTCAAGTAAAAATAACTTAAGCCCTTACCCCTGAAAACAGGAACACTGTTCAGTTGGCATTATCATAATTATCAACCATAAAAAAGTCAAAGCCGAATGAACTATATTGCTGATCTTCATATCCACTCCCTTTTTTCCCGGGCAACCAGCAAAGCCAGCAACCTGGCCGGTCTTTTTGCCTGGGCCAGGATCAAGGGTATTCAGGTAGTCGGTACTGGAGACTTTACTCATCCCGGCTGGTTCGCTCAACTCAAGGAACAGCTTATTCCGGCTGAGCCAGGCTTTTTTCGGCTGAAAAATGAAGATGTGCCGCCTCCCCTGTTCCAGATCACTCCAGCACCCAGGCCGGTTCGTTTTGTTCTTACGGCGGAAATCAGCAGCATTTATAAACGGGGAGGTCAGGTACGCAAGGTGCATAATGTTCTCTTTGCCCCTGATTTTGCCTCTGTGGCCCGGATCAATCGCAAACTTGCGGCAATCGGCAACATTGAATCCGATGGTCGTCCCATTCTTGGTCTTGACTCCCATGATTTACTGGAAATCATGCTTGAAGAATGCCCGGAGGGATTCCTGGTGCCGGCCCATATCTGGACGCCATGGTTTGCCCTGTTCGGTTCCAAATCCGGCTTTGACGCTATAGAAGATTGTTTCGGCGACCTGACCAGCCATATTTTTGCTCTGGAAACCGGACTGTCTTCCGACCCGGATATGAACCGGCTGGTCTCGGCCCTGGATCGATTTACCTTAATTTCCAATTCCGACTGCCACTCACCAGGCAAACTGGGCCGGGAAGCCAATATATTTACTGCGGAGTTTAATTACTTTGCCATGCGTGAGGCCTTGAAAAATCCGGCCCGGGGTTTTACCGGCACTATTGAATTTTATCCGGAAGAAGGCAAATATCACCTGGATGGCCACCGTAAATGCCATGTCTGCCTGGACCCCCTCGAAAGCAGCAGGCTTGGTGATCTCTGCCCGGTCTGTGGTCGTCCGCTGACCATTGGAGTCAGCCATCGGATTTTTTCTCTGGCAGACAGGATGGAACCTTTTTATCCACCGAACTCTCCTATGTTCTATAGCCTGATTCCCCTGCCCGAGGTTTTAGGGGAAATAGCAGGATATGGCCCGAACAGCAAAACCGTGCTTCGAGAATACGCCAGGATTATTTCCCGCTTTGGATCAGAGTTTGAACTGCTGCTCAATACACCGCTGGAAGAAATAAAACAGGTGTCCGCGATTCTCGCGGAAGCAATTAAACGCATCAGAAAAAACAAGGTGATCAAAACTCCTGGTTTTGACGGAGAATTCGGTATTATTCATGTCTTTGAACCAGGGGAAATCGATACTTACAGTGGCCGGCTTTCTCTTTTTGGCGGCAAAAAGCCCCGGATGAGGAAAAAGAAAAAAATAAAAGAGCCGACACGAAAAATCATGCCCGCCCCAGCGCTTACCGCCGAAAAATCGGCAACACCAGAGCTTAACCGGGAGCAACAGGCCGCGGTAAATTCCTCGGCGAAACGGATCATAGTAACTGCCGGGCCGGGAACCGGTAAAACTTTTACCATGGTCGCAAGCTTGCGCCGTTTACTTGAGCGGGACAGGATAAGTCCGGAAAAATTATGCGCTATTACCTTTACAAATCGGGCGGCTGAAGAAATTAGGACCAGGCTTGACCGCGGCGGAGTTGATATCGAACAGATGTTCATTGGTACGTTTCATGCCTTCTGTCTTCACCGGCTTGAGCAAAACAGGAATAAACCAGTGATAATCGGCCCGGAAAGCCGGGAAGTCATGTTGAAACAACTCTTCCCGGAACTAAAAAAAAAGGAATTAAAAAAGCTGCAAAAGCAGATCAGTAATTATTTTCTTGATGGTGGAGCCACTGACAATCTCCGGATAACAATCTATCTTGCCGAATTGACCCGGCGTAAATATATTGATCTTGACGGCATAATTCCTGAATTTAATTCACGGCTTAACGCGGATCCTGATTTCCTTGAGCAGGTAAGCCGGAATATTTCTTATCTTTTTGTCGATGAATTTCAAGATATTAATCGCAGCCAATATGAGCTTGTCGAAATACTGGCCCCATATTGTTCGATTTTCGTTATCGGTGACCCCGACCAGGCGATCTATGGTTTCAGGGGCAGTGATCTTGAATTTTTCTTTAAATTCAGCGCCGGCCCGGAAACCGAAAGCCTGGCCTTAAGCCGCAATTATCGTTCCGCCCCGCTTATCCTGCGGGCAGCAGGAGCAGTAATAAGCAATAACCGCAGGAACAGCGGGATTAAACTGCGGCCCCAGCGCACTGTCAGTGGCAGCATCAGCCATTACCAGGCCCTGAGCTCCAGGGCTGAGGCCGAATATATTGTTAAATCGATCGAGCGGGCCATGGGCGGGATAAGCAGTTTCTCCATTAACAGCGGCCGGGGAGGAGAACGGCAACGAAGCTTTGCCGACTTTGCCGTACTTTACCGGGTTTCCCGACAATCCGCTCCCCTGGCCGAGGCCTTGAATCGACGCGGTATTCCTTTCCAAATGGTAGGCGGCGTCCCCTTTTTCATGGAAAATGATGTTCGTGCCCTCTATTATTGGCTGCAATTGGCCGCCGGCAGGGCTGATGCCGGAGATTTTTTAAATTTACTGAAAGAGTTACCCGGTTTTGGTAAAAAAAGTATTGATAAGGTTGAAAAAGCACTGTCTTTGAATTCAGCTGACCTGTGGAAAGATGTTGAGGCTGCCGGCCTGTCGTCTAAGGTTGCCGCTATTGTGGCAATTCTCCATGAAGATATCGAGCAGTTTATCAGTACGGCAAAAAATAATAATCCGGCCACGGCCCTGGATAAAGCTATGGATCGGCTGAGGCTTGACCGGGAGTCAGCCGGGCCAAAACGATTCATGGAGTTGGCTGGAATTTTCTCTTCAATAGAGGATATGGCCCGCCATCTCCGGAATAATAAGCAGGCAGCAGTCTATGACAAACGGGCCGAAGCCGTCAGCCTGATGACCCTGCATGCCGCCAAGGGACTTGAGTTCCCGGTTGTCTTTATAGTCGGACTGGAAGAAGGCATTATCCCCCAGGCGGCCTTTGCCGATGCAAACCTGGAAGAAGAACGTCGTCTCTTTTATGTGGGAATGACCAGAGCCAGGGAAATACTGGTTCTCACCTCGACCGGGCAGCGGGGTCGGCCTTCACGATTTCTTGGTGAAATACCGGCAGATTGCCTTGTCGGCAGCCGACAAAAGACAACAGAGGTAAAAAAAATTGAGCCCAGGCAGTTGAAATTGTTTTAAACTGAATGTCCGACAAATGTTTTTGACTATAAAACAGGAATATGTTCCTGTGGTTAGGATTCACTCAAAAATAACTTCGTATTCTAACCCACTAAGGCGGGCCTTGTCCACAACCCAGGAAAACCCAAGTCCCCTGTAGGAGCCCAGCCCTCCGGACGATCCGTGTAGTAAGCTTTGCTCCATGTTCTATCGCCCAGAGGGCTGGGCTCCTACAGTAACAATAACATTGGCCACAGGAGTAACCCGCTAAAGTGGAAGTGGATTTAGATTTGTCAGGACTCTTTTCAATTTACCCTTAACTGACATACTTACAGATTTTTCTTATTTTCCGACTTATGGAACAGCCACTTAAAAGAACCATTAAAATCGGCCGGGCCGCTGTCGGCCTTGTCGGCCTTGATCTGATAATGGCCCGGGCCCTGGCCGATAATCTTACAGCTGACAAGGCAATTGACTTTATTTATTCCGCTGTCAAGGAACGTAATTACATTCCTGATTCAGCCCGCGCTCTTTACCGCCAGAGCCTGAAAAGAGAATATGAACGGCTGCGGGAAGGCAGAGAACAGAGCAGGGAAAAAGGCCTTAATATTGAAATCCTCGGGCCGGGCTGCGTTAGCTGCAATCGCTTGAATGATATGATTTTTGACATTCTCCAGGATCTTGGCGTGGCCGCTGACATCATGCAGATTCATGAACTTGACGAAATATGGCGGCATGGTGTTCTAGCCACCCCGGCCCTGATAATTAACGGCTCAGTCAAATGCGCCGGGCGGCTGCCCGCAAGCTCTGAAGTCAGGGAATGGCTGGAGCAGGAGATTAACCGATGACCATAGGCAGCAACAATGGTGCTAATGTCCCGCTGGCAGAGAGGATGCGGCCCAGACGAATTGAAGAATTTGTCGGCCAGCGCCACCTGCTTGGCCCGGACAAATTACTCTGGCGACTGCTTGAGCGTGACTATATCCCCTCGCTTCTTCTCTGGGGGCCGCCAGGATGCGGTAAAACTACTCTGGCCCGTATTCTGGCTCGAGCCACGGGAGCTGATTTTATTTTTTTCTCAGCCGTGCTTGGCGGGGTCAAGGAAATCCGCCAGATAGTCAGCGAGGCCCAGGAGAAAAGAGAACAGGCGGCGACTATTCTATTTGTCGATGAAATTCACCGTTTCAATAAAACACAGCAGGATGCTTTTCTGCCCCATGTGGAAAATGGCCTGTTGACCCTGATCGGTGCTACCACGGAAAATCCCTCTTTTCACGTGGTGGCCCCCCTCCTCTCCCGCTGTCGGGTGTTAAACCTTCTTCCCCTGACCACTGACGATCTGGATATTGTCCTGGAGCGCGCCATTACCAACAGTGACGCGGGGCTGGGCTCGTTTAATTTTAACTTTGAACCCGAGGCCCGTCGCCACCTGCTGGCCATGGCGGACGGTGATGCCCGCAACCTGCTGAACAGCCTGGAAATCGCCGCCTCCCTTGCCGAAGAAACAACTGACAATCAACATCTGGTCACCTTGGAGATTGTCGAGAATGCCTTTCAGAGGACAGCCCTGCGTTACGATAATGATGGCGAAGAACATTATAATCTTATTTCCGCCCTGCATAAAAGTTTGCGCGACAGTGACCCTGATGGAGCTTTGTACTGGCTGTGCCGAATGCTTAAAAGCGGTGAAGAACCGCTTTACATTGCCCGCCGCCTTATCCGTTTTGCCTCCGAAGATATCGGCAATGCTGATCCTCAGGCCCTGCAGGTTGCCTTGAACGGTCGCGATTCATATCATACTCTCGGCACCCCTGAAGGTGAACTCGCCCTGGCCCAGGTCGTTATATATCTGGCTACCGCCCCCAAGAGCAACTCGGTATATAAAGCCTTTAACCAGGTTATGGCTGAAATAAAAAAAACCGGCAGCCTGGCGGTTCCCCTCCATATCCGTAACGCGCCGACAGGATTGATGAAAGAGCTTGGCTATGGTAAAGGATATAAATATGCTCACGACAACAAGGACGGACTGGTAGAACAAAATCATCTACCCCCGGAACTGGAAGGAACCGTTTATTACCAGCCTACCAACCGTGGTCACGAAGCAATTATTCTTGACAGGCTGACGAAGTGGCGCAAAATTTTACAGGCTCGCAGAGAACAGAAAAAGTAACAGGAGACCGATAATGATGAGAAATATTATAATAATATTTTTCTTTTTCTTTTTTTGTATATCAGTTCTTTCAGCTGGGGCAGCCCCTTCTCTGCAGGAATTGACGATTTATTATTCCAATGATGTCCGGGGTGAAATTGAACCATGCGGCTGAAAAAAAAATCAATTGGGCGGTCTGTCCAAGAAAGGATTTGAACTGGAAAAAAGACGAAAAGACAAGGCACGGATTTTGACTGTTGACGCCGGAGCCCTGCTCTTTAAACATGATAAGCCCCTGGCACCAGGCAGAAAAATTCAGGATGAAATCCAGGCAAAGGGTATTGTTGCCGCTTATAATCTGCTTAACTATGATGCTGTTGGTATTTCCGCTTACGATCTAGCCGCCGGCCTTGATTTTTTTCAGGAAATCGCGGCCCGATCCAAGTTCCCCTGGTTAAGCGCCAACCTGGTCGAAAAATCTTCCGGTCTGCCGTTATTTACTCCGTGGGTGATTGTTGAAAAACAGCAAATGAAAATCGGGATTATTGCCTTGACCGGCAGCCGGGCCGCGACAATGCTGAGTGACAGTAAGGGCAAACTTGTTGACTGGCACCGGATTTTAACGAATCTGGTGGGTGAGCTGCAGCCAAAATGTGATTTATTGATTCTTCTTTCTAATCTGTCAATTGTGGAAAACAGGGAAATATGCCGGGATTTTCCAGGTATTAATCTTGTTGTTCAGGCTGGAATCCATACCGGCAACATGAATCCTGTCCTCCAGAATAAAACATTGCTTTGTCATGTTGACAGACAGGGTAAATATCTTGGCGAAGTATCAATAAGATGGGCGAAAAAATATAGTTGGGGCCAGGACTACAGAATTAAGCTGTTGAATCGAAAAAGAAGCCTGGACAGGATTAACTGGCAGCTTAAAAGACTGGAAAACAGAGGCGACCCGGCGCAAGTGGACAAACATAAACCTGGAACTCTGCAAAAATATAAATTCTTGAAAGCCAGACAACGCGAACTTCAAAACGAAATAACGGTCATTAATGAAAAAAGAAGGGCTAACCCCCAGAACTCCACCTGGAAAAACCAGTTTATTGCCATGAAAGTTTCCCTGGCCGACCAGGCTGATGTCCTGAAAATTGTCAACGACACCAAGCAGCAGGTCAATGAGGCAGGTAAAAGCCAGGCCAGGGGAATAAAAATGATGAAATCATATATCGGCAGCCAGGCCTGCGGCAAATGCCATGCCGAGCAATATGCCAACTGGGGCAAGAGCCGTCATGGCCGGGCATTTCATACCCTTGAGGAAAAAGGACAGCAGTATAACCTTAACTGTCTATATTGCCATGTCACCGGCCTGAATCAGGATAATGCGGTTCTTGGCCTTTCCCTTGACAAAAATTTACATAATGTCGGTTGTGAGTCCTGTCACGGCCCGGGGAACAAGCATCAGAATGAGCCGGAAAACCAGCAAATTATTCTTAAGCCGTCAGCCAGGACATGCCTGGCCTGTCACCATGATGAACATGATGATTCATTTATTTACGAAAAAGCTGTTGCTGATTTGAATTGCCGTTGAACACTTACCTCCCTGCTCAATGGCCAGCAGTTTTCTCTTGATCTCTACTCCCCCGCTGAACCCTCCGATATTATTGCTGCCCACTACCCGATTACAGGGAACCAGCAGTACCAGGGGGTTGGCCGCACAGGCCTGCCCCACAGACCTGGCAGCAGAGGGATTACCGAGTTTTTCCGCCAGTTCTCCATATGTGCGGGTCTCGCCATAGGGAATCGATTTTATCAACTGCCATAACCTTTGCTGAAAAGGAGTTGCCCGGCCGGAAAACAGCGAGCCGGACTGGACGGAAAATGTCCGGCGTTGTCCTTTTATGTATTCATCAAACTCCAGACAAAAGCCTGCAAATGTTTGTCGACGGACAACATTTAAGCCCGATAATGTCAGTCTTTTTATGGCCTCTTCATGACGATGTCGACTAAAAGATAAATGAATAAATTCTCTTTTTGTGCCGATAAGATAAATAGTTATGCCTTCCGATCGGCAATGCCCTGACAGGATTTTTTCCTCTTTCATGGCTTATTGTCCTACTTTTTTTGCACTAAAACAGCAAGATGCGATAAAAATCTAAATTATTTTCTTGCTTTTAACATGTAACTTAATATAATCTGTAATTATTCAGTATGCTGAATAGTTACCTTATTTGTAACTACTCATGGGGTAAGCGCCTAATGAGTGCAAACCTCAGTATTTGTAACTGGTTGCAGGGTGCCGTAGATTTTTGTGATCAGACTGGTGCAGCATACTGGTGCTATGTAAGACAGGCTGATCGCGGAAATATGCGGTGCCCTGTGAGCAGTTACGTTTTTTGTTACAGCTTTCCAGAGAGATTAGAACAATGAATTTATTCATTCGTCTGCTGCTTGTTCCGTTGCTATTTACCATTATCAGCCTCGGCAGTTCAACTAATGCCGCCTCACTGCTGCCGGTATTGTCTACATGTCATAAAAATCGTCCTGCCACAAATAAGAAAAAATCAACCGCTGATTCTCGAATTGTCAAACACGGAAACAGGCGGCATCGGTTAATTTCCACCGGCTCGCTGGCAAAAAAATTATCCTCCCGCAGTGCTATTGTGATGGATGGCGCAAGCGGTCGGGTTCTTTATTCTCTCCAGCCTGACCGTGCGGCTCAGCCTGCCAGCACCATCAAAATCCTCACTGGTCTCATTGCCATAAGGGCTTTAAAAGACCATGAGATGGTCAAAACCAGCAGCAGGGCCGCCAACATGCCCCGTTCCAAAATTTACCTGCGACGGGGAAAATCATATGCTGCCGATGATTTGATTAATGCTGTCCTTCTTGCTTCCGCCAATGACGCCAGCGTTGCCCTGGCCGAAAAAATTGCCGGCACTGAAAAGAATTTCGCCCGGATAATGACTTATAAAGCCAAAGAGCTGGGCGCTCGCCATACAGTATGCAAATCAGCCACCGGCCTGACCAGACGCGGCCAGAAATCCACAGTTCGTGATCTGGCGCTCATCTTTAATCAAGCCATGCAGGACAAAGAGTTTGCCCGGCGGATCGGCAAAACTAAAATCCGTACCAGCCAGGGCAAGTTACTGCGAAATCACAATAAGGCGCTTTGGCGTATTGCCGGGGCTGAAGGCGGAAAAACCGGCTATACCTGTGCGGCCCGCCAAACCTATGTCGGCCGGTTTGCCAGGGCGAATGACACCATTGTCGTGGCAATCATGGGGAGTGAAACCATGTGGGATGACATCAGTCGTCTCGTCGATTATGGCTTTGCCAGAAAAGAACAAATCCGGCTGGCCGCTGTCTCATCTCTTCCTGTTACTGAAAAAAAACCTGCCATCAAACTCGCCAGGCTTAATCAGTCACAGGTACTGGCCACTGTTTCGAAAAAATCTAAATTATAATGTCAGCCAAAGACAAACTTCGTCTTGAGCTGACTGACAAGGCGGAGAGCTGTTCGCCTTTGCCCGCAGCCTGGGGCCGGATGGCTGAAAGTCTGCGCCGTCTTCCAGCTTATCGCCAGGCAAAACAGGTTTTTACCGATCCGGCCCCATGTATAAAACAAATTCGTCTAAACGCCCTGATGGACGGCAAGGAACTTATCATGCCGTCTCCCTCCCTGAAAGAAGGTTTTTATCTTTTACGGGCAAATGACATTCCCTTTAAGCAGCGGCTTCATGCTGTCGGCTATAAGGGCCTGGTTGAATTCGGTCACCGATTAAGCCTGCCAGACTGTCGGAAACTGAAAATCTCCTTTTTTGTTACCAGTCCCCTGGCCTGGAATGATCTCGGATACCGGCTGGGTGACGGCAAGGGTTTTTTTGATCTTTCCTTTGCTGTTCTGTCCGAATTGCAGGCAACTGCGGAAGGGGCTGTTGTTTGCGGAGTGGTTGGCCGGGGGCAGAAGGTAGTATCTATTCCTCAAGATCCCTGGGATGTACGGCTTGATTATGCTGCCTGTGAAAATAAAATAATTGAATTCCCTCAAGCCGAAAAAGAAAAAGCCGTCATTTTCTGGGAAAAGCTGGAGAAAAAAAGAATAAAAAAAATCACTCCGCTCTGGCAGCTCAAACACCCGGCTGCCGGTTAAGACAATAGCGCTCAATAAACTACACCCGGACAGCGACAACCCCGGAACTGAGCCTGTTGATTTAAAAGGGATTCAGGGAGCGCTTAGGTTACGACGCTTACAGACTGGAGTATAAGTAAACAAGTAGCCGCCCCGGTAAACGGTTACCCGTGAGTAGTTACGAATGAATTATCATTCGTTTCTCTCTCCGATGATTTCTGCCAGCACCCGCTCCATTTTCTGCCGGTGAGAACCGGGCCAGTAAATCTGTCCGCAGACGGTGCATCGTTTAAAGTCATTATAATATTTTCTGGTCAGTGGTTCAAGGCTGCTGATTTTATCCTTAGCCACTTCCCGTAACCGTCCGTTACAGCGAAGACAGCGGCTGAACGGCCTTATTTTATCTCGCAGAGCAAATAACTCAACAATTTCAATTGCCTGGTTCAGCGGCTTAATCTCCCGCACCAGATGGCCGAATTCAACTATTTTTCTCTTTAAGAGATTCCTGTCCCTGCTGAGAAGAATGCGCCTTTCCCGGCTGGCAATACTGGCCAGCTCAGGATCATCCAGCAAAGGTTGATACTTTGTGTCAAAGCCCAGCATCCGCAGCAGTGAGGCCAGTTTGCCGACATTAATATCAACCAGAAATTTCAGGTCAACAAGGGCGGCAGGACGCAGCGAAGTGGGATGAAAAACATCAAAAAATCTGCCATGGGGAAAAACGTCAATTATATCCTGTTTCCCAACCAGGCTGGAAAAAGATACATCCCTTCCTCCAACCAGCAATCTGCCCACTTCGGTATGCGGAATCCGTAAAGACTCTACAATATCCTTTATCGAGGCCTGACGCTGAAGCCGATAATTGACTGACGGGATTCGCCGAAAACGGGGCGGCAGCAATTGCCGTAAATTTCCATGAAAATTAATTAATATTGTCATCTTTTCCGGCCTGAGAGATGAGGTAAGCGAACGAAGTGAGACTCCGTGTGCTTTAGCCGTGCGTGATCTGGCTGGCGCAGCATACTTGTGCTATGGGCCCGTTCAAAATGTGAATTTATTTATGAAAGAGCCCTATGAAAGACAGCCTGATCGTGCGCATCAGGTGAAATGCAGATGAATAGTTACATTTATTTTTGAGTGAACCCTTACCTGATTACAATAAGATCAATATTGACTATTGCCAACTATATCAGTAACATTTTTATAAGCGTTAAAGCACCTCACGGAGTCGAAGCCTATGCCCTGTTTTTCAGGGTGCTAAGGGCCCGTTCAAAAATAACTTCGCCTTCTACTATAGGTCTTCGCACATGAATTGATACTGCTGTATATACAATAACTAACTGTATATACTTGATATAGCCGTATACGAATGTGCTTTTTTGTCGAAAAATGATGCACTGTTCTTCGCATAAAGTCATTAAAATACCGGAGTACACGGATGATTTGAGTTACCTTGATGGCGCAATAAACGCTGAATTTTCGG
>JANTFJ010000053.1 GCA_024763495.1 Desulfobulbaceae bacterium
CCCGCACCGTGCTGCCCAACTCCTGCAAAACCGAACTGATTGTCTATGCCAATCTCAAGCAGTGGCATCATATGTTCCGGCTGCGCACCTCAAAGGGCGCCGACCCTTCCATGCGCGAAGTGATGATTCCCCTGCTGCGGGATTTTCAGCAGCTTTTTCCCGCCTCTTTTACCGATATTGTTGCCGCTGAGTAACTATTTGAACCGTTACAGGTCGGTGGTTTGGGCAGTTTTTCGCCCCTACCTGAATAGTTACAAAGGGGGTAGAGAAGGGTAGCTTTTACCCAACCCGAATAGTAACTACTCATGGGGTAAGCACCTAGCCCAGATAAACTGGAAGAGAAATTAAGGCTCTGGACTCTGTTTAGTACTCGCTTGACGGTATTTGTAACTGCTCGGAGCCTGCGCTTACCTGCACCCTGTAACCAGTTACAATTACAGGGGTTAGCAAAGTTAGGACGCTTACCCCATGAGTAGTTACGAAAAAAAGTTGAAAATAAAAAAAGCCGTCTTAAGGAGGTGTCAACTCCTTAGACGGCTTTATGGGTCAAGAGAGAAAGATTTACCGTAACTTCTCAGTGAACACGCCGAAACGAACAAATCTGGGGCACTATCCGAACATTTTATTAACTATTCGTTTTCTCTCTGTTGTAATTGGCGTCCCCAACCGGATTTGAACCGGTGCTGCCGGCGTGAAAGGCCGGTGTCCTGGACCTGACTAGACGATGGGGACTTTTTGGTGGGTCGTGCGCGGCTCGAACGCGCGACTCTCTGCTTAAAAGGCAGATACTCTACCTACTGAGTTAACGACCCAACGGGTGAAACAGATTTTTTACAATAATCTTTGCCTGCTGTCAAGAAAGTATTGTCAGATTATAAAAAATCTTGTCGAGTCATTTTATGTTTGCTATCTTACATCCTAAAATTGTAACTATTCAGCCGCACTTCATCTGCAGGCGATAAATCGTCTTACAGCCGCGCCGGCCTTATCACGCCGAGCTAGAGTACATTTGAACAGTTACTAAATTTAACCACTGACTTTTTTAATATGTAATAGCTGTAAGCTGATTAGTCAACTTTTTAATAAACTATTGCTGCTCGAGCAGGCTTAAATGGGCGAAGAAGTAAGCACCATTAAAAACAGGGCACAAACTTCGACTCCGCAGGGTACAGCTGAATAGTTCCCTTTTTAATAAATTTTTGCCAGGGAAAATTATATTTATGGGTCTTCTAGCAAATTCCACCACATTTGTCCGCTACTCGGTCGAGGGCGATTTGACAGAAAATTTCTGGACGTTTGCTGCTGAGCAGATTGCCGCCCACAGCTTTCGAGACATTGACGACAGCTATGAAGAAATTTCTATCGGCTGGGTTTCTGTTTTAAATATGTTTGACGCTGAATTTTCTTATGCCTCCTATGCTGCCGGGGATTATATTGTCCTGACCCTGCGGGTTGATGAAAGAAAAGTTTCACCACAGGCCTTGAAAAAATTCTGTCTCAAGGAAGAGGAGCGTTTGAAAAAAGAAAGGCAGATTCCTAAATTGAACAGAAGTCAGAAGCTGGAAATTAAAGATAATGTTAAACTTATGTTGACGAAAAAAGCCGTGCCCGTGCCGGCGACCTATGATTTGTGCTGGAATCTTGGGGATAATACCTTGTTTTTCTTTTCCACCAGCCAGAAAGCCCAGGAAATTCTTGAAGATTTTTTTAAAGAAACTTTTGGACTTAACCTGGCGCGGCAGATTCCCTATCTTATTGCTGAGCAATTGCTTGATCCTGCTGAGCATTCGGCCCTGGCAGATATACGACCGGCCCTTTTCGTCTAGGAGGCTGTCCAATAATACCCTTTCCGCGAAGTCCCGTACCTCGTTTATCTGCTCTGGGACAACCTTCCAGGAGCGTTTACTCTTTAGCCATCAGGAAAAATATATGGATTTGGTCGACTTAATAGCTGAAAAAAAATTTCTGGGCCAGGAATTTCTGACCTGGCTCTGGTTCAAAAGTGAAGAGCGCGGTGGGGTGGTCGAATTGCCGGGCAGCGGTGATATAGTGGTTGTTTTTGAAAAACATATGCTGCTCGAATTCGGCGAGGGCGAGGCCTTTGAGAAAATTGTCTGCCAGGGGTTACAGGCGGAATTAAATGAGGCCCGTACCGGTTTGAGGATGGGGAAAAAACTTGAGCAGGCCAGGATTCATCTGGCCCAGGGTGATTATGAATGGCACCTGACTTTAAAGGGGAGTCTTTTTGAGTACCGCAGTGTGAAGTCGCCGAAAACCATGAGTGCCGGTGATGAAAGTGATGATCCCCAGGCCGCTGAGGGCAGGATTCTTGAACGTGTCGGCTTACTGGAAACAGTAAGCCGGATAATTGATGAATTGTTCCGTCTTTTTTTGCAGATCAGGATCGGCACGCAGTGGCCGGCAGAGGTGGATAAATTAAAAAACTGGATTCAGGAGAAATAGATTCATGGAATTTGAAACCGTGATCGGGCTTGAAGTTCACGCCCAGCTGAAAACAAAGAGTAAGATTTTCTGTGGATGCACAACTGCGTTTGGTAATCCACCTAACAGTAATACTTGTCCGGTCTGCCTGGGAATGCCCGGAGTTCTGCCGGTTTTAAATAAAACAGTGGTTGAATATGCCTTAAAAATGGCATTTGCCACAAATTGTGTAATAAATCGACGCAATCAGTTTGCCCGCAAAAATTATTTTTATCCTGATCTGCCCAAGGGGTACCAGATTTCCCAGTTTGAATTGCCTGTTGCCGAGCATGGTTATGTGGACATTGAGGTAGACGGCAATATAAGCCGTATCGGCCTGACCCGTATTCACATGGAGGAAGATGCCGGAAAACTGGTACACGACAACCATGAGCCCCGCAGTTATGTTGATTTAAACCGCACCGGCACCCCGCTTATTGAAATTGTCAGTGAACCGGATATCCGTACTCCCCAGGGGGCTGCCGCTTATCTGCGTAAGCTGCACGCCATTCTTCGTTATCTTGACATCTGTGACGGTAATATGCAGGAGGGCAGTTTTCGTTGTGATGCCAATATTTCGCTGCGTCCGGCAGGCCGGGAAGAGTTTGGTACCAGAACTGAACTGAAAAACATGAATTCATTTAAAAATGTCCAACGTGCCCTGGAATACGAAGTGCGTCGCCAGCGCGATATCCTGCTTGACGGCGGGGAGATAATCCAGCAGACCCTGCTCTGGGATGCTGATCGTAATGTAACCAGTTCCATGCGCAGTAAAGAAGAGGCCCATGATTATCGTTATTTCCCTGATCCTGATCTGATCCCGGTGGTGATTGATGATAACTGGTTGAAACAGGTCGAAGACAGCCTGCCGGAACTCCCGGAACAGAAAAGAGCCAGGTTTGTTGATGAATTTGGTTTGCCGGATTATGACGCTGATATTATAACTTCTTCCCGGGAACTTGCTGACTATTTCGAAATCGCGGTGAAAATTTTCCCCCGGCCCAAGAAGATAAGCAACTGGATGATGACTGAGTTAATGCGGGAAATGAAAGGTGAGGACGGAATTAATATCCAGGAATGCCCGGTTTCTCCCGAACATCTCGCGGAGCTGTTGATCATGATTGACAAGGGCGCAATCAGCGGCAAGATCGGCAAAACCGTGTTTGCTGAGATGATGACTACCGGAAAAGATCCCCAGGGTATTGTTAAGGAAAAAAATCTGGTACAGATGAGCGATGAGGGTGATCTGCTAAAACTTATCCAGGAAATTATGACTGACAATCCAGCCCAGGTTACCCAGTTCAAAGAAGGTAAAACCAAGGTTATGGGCTTTTTTGTCGGCCAGTTGATGAAAAAAACCAGGGGTAAAGCCAATCCTCAGCTGGCTAATCAGCTTTTTTCCCGGGAATTAAAAAAATAACCGGCAGCCAGTGCGGGAACTTTCGGAAAAAAAGGGCAGGGGCCATCGGCAGCGGCTGCGGGATAAATTTCTCAAGCGGGGTATTGACTCCTTAAATGATGATGAGGTTCTGGAGTTGCTGCTTACCCTGGGAACTCCGCGTAAAGATTGTAAGAATGCGGCTCGTAGCCTGCTGGAGGAATTTAAATCACTGTCCGGTGTCCTGGACGCGGCCCCTGATGAACTTGTTCAGGTAAAAGGCATTGGGCAGCTCAACAGCTTTGCCATTCATTTTATTCAGAGTGTGGCCCGGCGTTACCTGGTTCAGCGTCTGGAAAATAAAGATTACCTGCGCTCTTCTAAAGAGGTGGCTGAATATCTCAATCATTCCATGCGTAATCTCCCGCGTGAGATTTTCAAGGTTATTCTTCTTGATGCCGGCTTTGCCATAATTACCACTAAAACTCTTTTTAAAGGAACTTTGTCGGCCAACACAATTTATCCGCGTGAGTTTATTAAACTTATTCTTGATTATAATGCCGCAGCCGTTGTTGTTGCCCACAACCATCCATCCGGTCGTGTTGAGCCCTCTGAAGCAGACCTTAAATTGACCCGTAATCTTTTTCTGGCCTGCTGTGTGATGAATATCCAGTTACTCGATCACCTGATAATAGGCAGCAGTGCCATGCCATACAGTTTTGCCGATCATGGCCTGATGGCTGAGATTAAAAACGACTGCCGGACCCTGCTGTAATGAGGCAGGGGGCAAATAATCAGGCCGGTCTTTATATTCACATTCCTTTTTGTCTCAGCAAATGTCCTTATTGCGCCTTTAATTCATTTACCCCGGCTGATCAGGATACAACGGCCTATCTCAATGCGTTACACCTCCAGATGTGCCGCCTGGCAACCCATCCTCAAGTAGCAAAGCATGTTTTTTCGACAATTTTTGTCGGTGGCGGCACTCCGACAATCTATTCTGCTCAGCAGTTGACAGGGCTTATCTCTACTGCGCTTAATTACTTCCAGTTCACCCCCCAGCCGGAAATTACGGTTGAAAGTAATCCCAACAGCCTTAACCTTGAATTGTTGACCTCGTTGCGCGAGGCAGGAGTTAATCGGCTCAGTATCGGGGTTCAGTCTTTTTCAGATAAACTTCTTGTCCGCCTGGGCCGCAGTCACAGTGTGAGCCAGGCTGAAAATGCCTTGGAAACGGCCAGAAAAGCCGGTTTTACCAATCTTAATATTGACCTGATGTACGGTCTGCCCGGCCAGGATTTTGAAGACTGGCGGCAAACCCTGGAAACTGCCTGCCAATATAGGCCGGAACATCTTGCCGTTTATGAATTAACCGTGGAAGAAAAAACTCCTTTTGCGGAAATGGCAGCCGGCGGCATCCTTGATCTGCCGAATGAAGACGTGGTGGCTGACATGGCGGAATTAACTTTGCGGGTTTTATCTGGAGCTGGATTTGTCCGTTACGAAATTGCCAATTTCACTCAACCGGGGAAGGAATGTCGCCACAATATAAACTATTGGCAAAACGGCCAATACCTTGGCCTGGGAGCAGGCGCGGTTTCATATATTATGGGAAGCAGGATAAGCAATATCTGTGACCCTGGCAGTTTTGCCAGGCATGTTAAGGCTGATAATGACGGGTTTTGCTCAATAGAATGTCTGTGCCGGGAAAAAAGATTTCGGGAAACCGTTATAATGGGCCTGCGAATGACTAAGGGTCTGTCTCTTGTCTCTCTCCAGGAACGTTTTGACCTGGATCCCCGGGAATATTATGGGTCATCTCTCCGTAGATTGCAGGATAACCATCTTGTTGAGATAACAGATGACAATATCTATATTCCAGCCAGGGCAATTGCCGTGGCTAACCAGGCCATGAAAGAGCTTGTATAGTCGGCATAATTAAAAAGTTGGCAAATTTCTTGCTTATTTATTATTATTATTAAATTCAGGCAACTGTGCCGAAGTTTAATTGCCCCAGGAGGGATAAGCTGGTGGACGTTGTATCGCAATCAAACAAAAGCATGAGTGAGAAGCGGGCTAAGATCCGAGCGGCCAAGTTATATTACGAAAGTAAAATCACTTGCTTGACCAGCAGACAGTTGCATCCGGATCTGATTCTTCTTGCCTGCAAAGACGCTCCAGTTGAAAAAGGTGACTTCAGTTCAAGCTGGTTACGAAAGCGTTATATAAAAAAATGTCTTAAATTTTATCAGAAAAAGTTAAAAGAACTTTTAAAACAGGAAAAAGAACTGGATGGAAAATCTTCTTTTTTTAATTTTTAATTTTTATTTAAATTGTAGTGTTCCCCTGTGAGTAGCCCTTCTCCGCTTTCCGAATCAGTCCCGCCGTCTCCAGGAATTCATCGTCGTCTTTATGATTGGATGTTGAGCTGGGCTGATACGCCATATGGCCTGCCTGCTTTGGTGGTTATTTCATTCATGGAAAGCAGTTTTTTTCCTGTTCCCCCTGATATCCTGCTTATTGCCCTGGTTATGGGCGCGACAAAGCGCTGGGCTAAAATCGCCTTCTGGTGTACCCTCGCATCGGTTATCGGTGGTCTGCTGGGATATGGTATTGGTGTTTTTGCCTGGAAAACCGCGGGAATATGGATTGTTACCCACATTACCCATGTGCAGCTGGTTCCGGTAGATGGCCGGGCCGATATAAGACTGCCGGCTTATATGATTAATTTTTTTGGCCCAGGCCTGGGAGGAGAATATCTTTTTCAGGTTTATGACCGCTGGAATGCCTGGATTGTTTTTGTTTTTGGCCTTACCCCTTTGCCCTACAAACTGGTTACCATTACCGCTGGAGTAGCACGGGTAAATCTTGGCGTTTTTATTCTCGCCTCAATAGCGGCAAGATCATGCCGTTTTTTTTGCGTGGCCTGGGCCTTGAAAAAATGGGGGGAACCTGCCAAGGATTTTATTGACCGCTATTTTAATCTGCTGTGTATTGCTTTTGTCATCCTGCTGGCCGGCGGTGCTGTTGTGGCGGGGTGTGTGCTGTAATGGACGTTATCAGCTGATCCAGCCCTGGGAACCGATCAAACTGACAAATCGCACTTTTTCAATGATGTTTTTTTCAATCTGGTTGGCTGTTTTTTTCAGTACCACTAAATCCTGACTAATCCGATCACCAACCGGGATAACCATAATTCCAGGATCTGCCAGCTGGTCAACCAGGGCATCCGGGATATGGGGACCGGCAGCTGTGACGATAATTCCAGCAAAAGGCTGTTGCCCGGGCCATCCCACCGTGCCGTCATCTATTTTATAAGTAATATTATAATATCCCAGCTGATCAAAATTTTTTCGAGCCTGGATGTGCAGGGGCTTAAGCCGTTCAATTGTGTATACCTGACGGCATAGTTCCGCCAGGATGGCGGTTTGATAACCGCAGCCCGTACCTACTTCCAGGATAGTCTCATCCCCGGTAATTTCCAGAGCCTGGGTCATCAGGGCAACAATGTAGGGCTGAGAAATTGTTTGTCCCTCACCGATGGGCAGGGCAAAATCGCCATAAGCCTGAGGTGCCAGAGCGTCCTCTACAAAAATATGACGGGGAATCATAGCCATGGCATCCAGGACACGCTGATCTGTTATTCCCCGAGGAGTCAGCTGCTCCTGTACCATACGCCGGCGGGATTTTTCATATTTAAATATTTTATTTTTCATCAGGAATAATTAAACCAAGTTTAGCGACTTCCTCTTCCGTATAAGAATGATAAGCGCAGGTTGATACCTTACCGTTTAAAAAAGTCACTGTTACCAGTTCGTAATCTTTGTTCCCCAGTTTATCGCCGATAAACGGCGTCTTACGCAGAAAACTTTTATTCACCTGGTAATACACCCAAACCTCATTTCCCTGCTCATTCAGTCGTCTTTCTTCGGGAATGCCAAGATAAGTAATAACTTCCTGTGGAGAAATACCGGAACTGACAAGGCAGACATCAGATGCTATATGGGAGACAGGTTTATGGTGACATCCTGTTAAGGCAAATGTTAAAAAAAATATTGTAAATACAGTAAGTTTGATTGTTGATTTTATTTTCATTGTATATCGTAAGCTGAGTTTCAGGTTGTGAAAACGTCTATGTAATATGGACAGAATTAAAAATAGTCGTAATTGCCCTGTTTTGCAAGCCGGAGTGGTGTTGTTTTTGCTAATAAATTTATAAAGATAATATCTTGACCATCTTACGACTATTATTATAAACTATTTAAAGGATAGTAAACCTTTTGATTAAAAAATATAATTTTATCTCATAAATCATTAAATATTTAAATATTTTTTCGTAACTGCTCATTGGGTGCCGGATCAGGAGTCTCGCATACTCATTTACCTGTCCGCGATCAGTCCGGTTTACGTATAACTATAGTGCATTGCAGATGACTTGATATTTTATTTCACCATAATGGTGGGCACAGCCCACCCTACAAAAATGGTAAGCGTTCACCAGCACCTCATCTTCGTCTATTTTGACCTGCTTACATAGCACCAGTATGCGGCGCAGGGCCAAATGAACGAATATAAGGCACTGGTGAACGCTTACAGGATGGAGTTTACCGAAAAAAAGCAGCCCCGGTGAACGATTACCAAAAATGAAAACAGCAGAAGATGGCTTTTGCGGACTCTTCTGGAAATACTTTTATACTTTGGCTGATAGCGTTCAATAAAGTACACCCAGGCAGCGATAACCACATAACTGTAATGGGGACAGGGAGCCGCTATGTACGTACTCCACGTCCTGCGATAATACATCGTATTACAGGGTTCAATCGCGTCCAGGGTGGTGTTTATGGAGCGCTTACTTTGGCTGCTGTTTTCTGAGACATACAAGGGAAAATTTTATGAGATGCCCGAAATGTGGTTTTATTTCTTTTGATCATGTGGATTCATGTTCAAATTGTGGAAAAGAGCTTACGGAAATAGCGGCTGAGCTGCAAGGCACAGCCCAGAAAACACAATTTTCTTTTTTCCTTGGGTCTGTCATCGGTGGCAAACTTGCTCATGATGACAGCGGTGATGACTTCACCGGACAGGAAGAATCACCTCCTTCCTTAGATGAATCTGAGGATATTGCCCTGGATTTAGATGACGAAGAAGATGTAGCTGATGTTTCTCTTGATGATGAGAGTGCGGTTGATTTGTCTCAAACTGGTGGAGATTTAGATGGAGAAGAATCATTATCTGTTACTGATCTTCCTACTGAAGAAGACGCCGATCTTGCCGACCTTTCTCTTGACGATGAAGAAAGCGTGACAGGGTCAATAGAAGATGCCGATCTTGCCGACCTTTCTCTTGACGATGAAGAAAGCGTGACAGGATCAATAGAAGATGCCGATCTTGCCGACCTTTCTCTTGACGATGAAGAAAGCGTGACAGGATCAATAGAAGATGCCGATCTTGCCGACCTTTCTCTCGATGATGAAGAAAGCGTGACAGGATCAATAGAAGATGCCGATCTTGCCGATCTTTCTCTTGACGATGAAGAAAGCGTGACAGGGTCAATAGAAGATATTGAACTTGATGATAAAAACGCTGTTGAATCTGGTGGAGACGAGGATATCACATCCCTTTCCCTGCAGGATGATACTGAACTCGATTTGGCAGATGAGGATGTGGCTGCCCTGCAATTGCAGGATGATGAAGAATTATCCGCTCTGCAGGACGCGGATGGGGGAGATACAGCAGACTCAGCAACAGAAAATGATATAAAGTTAAACATTGAAGTTGAAATGGAAGATGAAGAACCGGCAGATGTAGCACTAGACGAAATTGATCTTTCTGATCTGGTTATAGATGATGAAGATGAGTCCAGGGAAGAAAACGAGGTTAATGCTCAAGCCGAGCCTGAAGAAATAGCTCTTGACAGTGATCTGCTTGATGATGATTCTGATATGGTTGACCTGTCGTTGGCCAATGAGGAAGAAGGTAGCAATATTGCTGAAAATGAGGTTAATGCTTCGAATGATATTAATGAGCTTGAATCCTTGAGCTTGGAAAATGACACCCCTGACGAGTCGGATGAACTTAATATTGACCTGGCCCTGGAAACTGATGCCGACACAGGACCTCTCGATCTGTCTGTGAATGAAAATGCTTAGAGACTTAAATGTTGCAAAGATTTACTCCCTGGTGAACGGTTACAGTTCAGGTAAGCGCGACATTTACCTTTAACTCCGCACGGTGGGTCTTGAAATTAAAGGCATTTACCCTGTTAGTAGTTACGAAAAAATGAAAGATTCAATCTCTAAAGAATTATCAAATAAGTTAGTATGGGCCAGGATAATGGCTTTTTTTATTGATATTATAATATTGTCATCCTGTTATGCCGCAGTAATGACTATCCTGGCCCAGGCATTCCGACAAACGGTTTTTGTTGATTTTTACAGCCTGCTTAACCTGTCTCTTTTCTCGATGGTTGTTTTTTTTACAATGCCCTCCTTTCTTGTAATTAATTATTTCGTTATTTTTCATGCCTGCGGTGGCCAGACAGTTGGCAAAATGTTAATGGGGATTCGAGTAGTGGATCGTGCAGGCGAGGAGCTTACGCTGGGAGCTTCCTTTCTCAGGTTGACAGGCTATCTGTTATCTTTTCTGCCAATGGGAGCCGGGTTTTTCTGGGCTGTTCTTGATAAGGATAAAGAAGCCTGGCATGACAAGCTAGCCTTTTCACAAGTGATTTATCAGAAAATACCTTGACAAGAGAACAGGCTTTCGGTACTTTCATTCCCTCATGCCGGGATAGCTCAGTCGGTAGAGCAACGGACTGAAAATCCGTGTGTCCCTGGTTCGATTCCTGGTCCCGGCACCAACAATTTAAGGCACTTGGCTCATATTTGAGCTGAGTGCCTTTTATTTTGGTTCAAACAATGAATTTGCTCACCAATAAAATTGCTCACCAATAAAATTGTTTTCGCTATTGAGGCCCCAATAACTAAAAAGAATATACAACAACCACTGTTGTTACCTGAAAGTTTCGTACCTGACTACTTGTCCTTGCCATCCTCGTTAAAGAACAAACACATTTCAATGATCCCATCGCCATCACCATCAAGAAAATCCAGCGGGGCTTTCTCAAAGTCGTCCATAAAACTCTCTATTTTTCGTAACTGCTCACACAGGGCACCGCATATTTCCGCGATCAGCCCAGTTTACGTATGACTATGGCGGCACCGGCCTGATGACAAAAATCTACGGCACCCTGTAACCAGTTACAAATACTGAGATTTGCAATCATTAGGCGCTTACGGCCATTGTCTAAACAATTTTTTGTTTTGATTTTTGGTAACTTCT
>JANTFJ010000054.1 GCA_024763495.1 Desulfobulbaceae bacterium
TCGCGAGCGTTGAAACGGGCACATGGCGGCATCCCTGAAACGCTTACAGGCCGTGCCTTCTCAAAAGTCAAGGTGTGGTTTATTGATCGCTATCACCAAGGGTGACATCAAATGAAAAGCATAATTCCAGCAACAATTGGATTTCAGAAAAACAGCTATCAGGTCGATAAAAGAAATGAGGGCAATTTTACCGCCTCAATAAAAAACAAAAAACTGGCCGATGCCTGCAAAGATTTTGAAGCCATTATGCTGAACAAAATAATGTCCTCTATGCGGGACAGCCTGCCGGAAGGCGGCCTTTATGAAAAAAGTTACGGAGAAAAAATATTCCAGTCAATGCTTGACGAAGAAATGACTAGAAACATGGCCCATGGCAAGGGAACAGGACTTGCCAGGCTTCTTTATGAAGAACTAAGCAAAAAAGGTAACTGCTCACAGGGCACCTAATCTCGAAATGGACGAAAATGAGGTGCTGATGGCTTACTATTCAAGCAGGCTCAAATGGGCAAAGAGGTAAGCGTATACTCCGTGAGGTGCTGGTAAACGCTTACTGAGTAGTTTCCAAAAAATAAAACACCCAGCCGGGCGGAGAATTATAATGAGCAAAGAACAGAACCAATCTAAAACCGGCAGCGGTCATGGTACACTGTCCCTGGTTTTTGATATTCTAAAAAGACAGATTTCCATTTCCGCTGATTTCTTAACCTTGCTGGAGAGTGAAAAACAGGCACTTATTGATATGGATATGAATTCAATCGTATCTTTAACATCTTACAAGGAAAATGAATTGGCTAAAATGGGCCAGCTCGACCATTCTCTGCAGGAAGTCGCGAGACAGATATGCGATGAAGAAAACCAGGACGACAGAATTATAAAACTGGTGGAACTACTGCCCTTTATGAGCCGCGAACAGAGTGCCGAACTTCAAAAATACCAGGATCAACTAACTGACCTGCGAGAAAAAATTATTGATAACAACCTGATAAACAGACGCTTTACCAGCGATACACTAGGTTATATTAACGATGCGATTTCCCTGATCTGCGGTGAAATCTCCAACGATCAGCTCTATTCCACCCATGGTCAGCATCGGATAATGAGCGCGGCTCCGACCCTGGTCAGCATGGAGGTATAACAAATGGCAGGTATTGGTCAGGTATTAAATATAGCCAAAGAGGCGCTTCTTGCTCATCAGCAGGCAGTGGCGGTCAGCGGCCACAATATCGCCAATGTCGATACCCCTGGTTATACCCGCCAGAGCCTGACCCTTAAAGCAACAGTTCCAACCCCTGAAGGTGCCGGTTTTTTTGGTAATGGTGTCCGCAGCATGGAGATAAACCGTCATTATGACCAATTCATGGTCAAACGGTTGACCGGGCAAAACTCTTCCCTTAAAAATCTTCAGGCTCAACAGGAATCCCTGCGCCTGGTGGAAACATCATTTAACGAAGCGCCGGGCCTGGCGGTTAACGAGCTGATGAGTGAATTCTGGGCCAGCTGGCAGAACCTGGCTGACTATCCCGAATCCATGGCCAGCCGCGATGCAACAATACAAAATGCCCAGATTTTAATTGATCAGTTCCACAGCATGACAACGGAAATTGCCCAGACCAGGGTTGACATTGACACCAGTCTCAGCGCCGCGGTCAATGATGTTAATTCCCTTACCGCGCAACTAGCCAGGCTTAACGCTGAAATAGCCTCATCTGAAAGCGATCTTAATCAACAAAATGACCTGCGGGACAAACGGGATGTTCTTCTTAATGATTTATCTGAATTTATTGATATAAATTATTTTGAAGTCAATACCGGAGCCTATACCATCATGATGGCTGATGGTCACACCCTGGTGGAAAATAATGAGGCATGGCAGGTAGATTGGGCAGATGATGAACTGCAATGGGTTACCACCGCAAATGATGGCGGCACAGTAAAAGTGCCGGTAGGTGATGGAGCGGAAATGGGGGGCAGAATTGGGGGTTGGATGGAAATTTACAATAATATTACCCCCGGACAGCCTGAAAATTACCTTGGCCGGCTGGATGCTCTGGCTAATGCCATGATAAGAGAAGTTAATCAGCAGCACAGCCAGGGAGTTGGCCTGGTTAGTTTTTCCGAACAATTGATCAGTAACGACCCTGCCGCTGATACAGCCCTGCTGACCAGTACGGTTGACACCTTGACCAGCACCGAAACCATCCAGGCCGGCTCAATAGAAATCAACGGCAGGGATATAGGAAAAATAGATGGCGCTACATCGTCTTACGGTCTGGCCCAGGCCAAGACATACAACGCGGCCCAGGCCATAAATGACGCAATTACCGGAGTTCGGGCCAAACTGACCACCCAGGTTGCCGGAGACGCGGTTACCCCCATGACGGCTTTAGAGGATGGCTCCCTTATAAACTTTCAGGTAAATGGGGTTGACGTAAACTATATGGTTGACTCCAATTCCGCACCGCCGCCTGATGATCAGGATCCGGGAGTTCTGGCTCAGCATGTAGTTGACGAGATTAACTCAGCTCTTAATGCCTATAATACGGCTGTCTCCCCGGAAAATATTCCTAAAATTACTATTCAGGCCGTTGTTGGTGATGGAACCAATGGCGGGGCTGCCGATTCCATTATACTCCGAAACACCAAGGCCGGAGATGAATCACAAATTATTATTACCGGGGCCGACGATAACGCGGTTGAACAAAAACTCGGATTGACCAGTGACACATACCAGGCTGATTCCAGCCATAATACCGGGGAACTAAACCTTTTTTCCCCAGACAATGATATTGAAATAAATGGCGGATCAGATGATCGTTTCCTGGAACAACTGGGGCTGGGCGGCGGTAATATCAGCTCTACGGATGAGGGGGGCGACGGCCAGTTGATCTTTACTTATACTGATCATGGGGTTCCCATATCCATGCAGGGTTTCGACTACTCGGATGAACTGATCACTGACGGCGGCAGCTTCAAGATGTGGCTTTATAACAGCGATGATACCCTTGCCCTGCCCCAGCCGGTTGAAATTTCCCTGGAACGGGCCTATGATCTCCAGGATGTGGCCAATGCCATTAATACCTCAATCATCAATGCCAGCGGCGAGCCAACCCCCATGGTATACGCCACTGTCCATGATAACAAGCTGGTGCTTACCCCGAAAGATGATCATAAATTTGCCTTTACCGATGATACGGCAAATTTTCTCTCGACAGTAGGTTTAAACACCTTTTTTACCGGTTCCAGCGCGGACTCAATCGGTATAAATGCTACGGTTGGAGAAAATCTTGATAACCTGGCAGCCGGCATTGTCAACAACAATGGAGAAATTTTTCGGGGCGACCAGTCAAATACCCTGCTTATTACCAATATTCAAAGGGATGAATATGTCCATTTTACCGGCGGCACTACCGGTACCCTGGATGAGTTCTATAATTCCCTGGTTGGGGATATTGGCATGAAAGGAAGAACAGTAGAAAGAAATTATGAATATAACAGCCTGGTGACCAATCAGATGAGCGCCATGCGGGATTCCACTTCCGGGGTCTCGCTGGATGAAGAAATGGCTGATTTAATCAAGTTTCAACAGGCCTATTCAGCCGCGGCAAAATTAATTTCTTCATCAGATGAAATGCTCAGAACTTTACTGCAGGCGGTGTAATCATGCGGACGACATTAAACACCATTTACAACACTATAGAAAATAATCTAAATAAGATTACCAGCGATATGCTGAGTATAAACAGCCGTATTTCATCGGGCCGGCAGATGTCAAAGATATCCGACAATCCGGTAAATATGGTAAGCGCTTTATCAATGCGCTCGACCCTGGCGGAAATAAATAATTATCAAGACAATATCGGCATGGGTGATGCCATGATAGCCGCAGCGGAAAGCAGCCTTACTGAAATTAAAAATTTGGCTTCCACCTGTATCCTGCGAGCCAACCTGGCCCTTAACGACAGCCAGACCCCGGCAACAAGAATATACATCGCCGATGAAATTCATGTTTTACTGGAACAGTCAGTTACCCTGGCTAATACCCGTTTTGACGGGAAATATGTATTTGGCGGGGCACGAACTACAGGCTATACCGATACTGAACCTACCCCGTTTATGCTGGGCTATATTGACGGCTATCGGCTTAACGGCGGCAATTTTCCTGTGTTACCGACCAACCTGAACGGCACTGTCGGCACAACAAATATAGCGGCCGGAGATTTGCGGCTGAATGGTGAAGATATCGGTAACGTAATCTTAAACGGCGGAACTACTGATGGTCTCAACATGGCCGGAGCCGACAATTTAAAAACAGCGGTTAATGCCATTGCCTGGCCGCCGGGCACCACTGCCGTGAATGCCAGCCTGACGACCCTGTACGCGGCCGGGCCCGAGAATGCTTCCGGTAATCCCACCGATGTCAACCTTACTTTGAACGGCATTCCTGTCGCCTATTCCACCAGCGGGGTGACTCCGGCGGCAGACGCGGTAACGGCTATCAATCAGTACAGTGATCAGACCGGGGTTAAAGCAGTGCTTGGTGATGGTACAAACGGCGGCCCGCTCAACAGGGTTGTCCTTTATAATGTCATGCCCGGCGATGAAAGCGCTATAGATATCAACGCCTTGTCGGAAACCGCAAACCCACCCGGCCCCCCTGCCGCCACTTCCGGTCTGGTAAACGGCTCTCATCTTGTTGGAGCCGGCAGTAATACCGGGGAAATATCATTCTCTTCAACTGAAGCTTTTACCTTTACCAGTGATAATTACAGCGATGATACAGCTCTTGATTATATTGGCCTGGGTGGAGGCAATATCGGCATGGCTGATGAGAGTGGTGACGGTATTATGACCTATGGTTACCAGCTTGCTCCAGATGATCTGGAAATAAACGGCATCCCGGTGGGAACCATCAATTCCGACGGAATATCTGATGTCAATTCATATTCCTCAGCCGCAGCCAAGGCCGCGGCAATAAATGCCATCAGTGAAGACTGGGTTAACGGCAGCGGCGAACCTGTCCCCGGAACCGGGGTCACAGCGGAAATCATTCCGGCATTCCGCCAGGCTCCCCTGCCGGTAACCGCCGGCACTGTTAATCCGGGAGATCTTGTTATCAACGGGGTTGATATTTTTGCTGCCGGTTCAGAAACAGTTCTTGCGGAAGATAGTGATAATGTCCTGTTAAGCGCGATTAACGCCCAACAGGATGTAACCGGAGTTGTCGCGACCCGCGATGCCCGGGGCTGCCTGGCTCTCAAGGCCGTAGACGGCCGCAATCTTCATGTAGAGACCACCGCGACAGGTAATTACCTGACCCACCTTAACGGCGCTGATCCCGGCCCTCAGAACAATGTTTACAGTGGTCAAATTCAATTGCTTTCAGATAGAACCTTTATGATGGAAAGCACACTTACTTCAGCTTATCCGCCAGGCGGAGAAGAGCCTGGATTCGCGGCAATCGGTATTTCCGGAGGCTCTGTCATGACCGGAGAAAGTGCTGATATCGCCAATGACGGCAAACTTTCTGTTTTATCTGTTGCCCAACGAGATAATTATGTCCGCTACAGCGGTGACAGAGAAACAGACCTCTCAATAAAGGTGGGAGCTAAATCCACGATCGACATTGCCAAAAACGGTGAAGATGCCATAATGAGTACTGAAGTATTTAAAAAAATTATGGAGCTTGAAGATTATCTACGCGGTCGAAATTTTACTTCCGTTACCGGAATTCATGCCCAGGATAATATTTACACCACCCTGGAATCATTAAATGATGATGAAGATCCTCTGGAAGAAAAATTTTATAATGGTGATTTTACCATAACAGTTACTGATCATGACATCTACCCTCCCCTTGTTCATGACATGAAAATAGCAGTAGATATAACCACGGATACCCCGCTGACGATTGCCCAGAAAATTAACGGAATACCCGGCTTATCGAGTAGCTGGAACGATGACGGACAGCTGATGATCAACAGCTCTGATCCGGACAGATATACATTTGTCACAAATGACGACAACAGCAATACCCTTAATAAATTCGGCATAAATTTTGCCGAACTGCAAAGTCAGGGGCTAAGCCGGTCAATGGCAGACCTGGAGGAAGTAATGTCGGATCTTTCCTCCCAGATCTCAGATTTTGGAGCCAGGGCCAACCGAATGAGTATCCAGAAAGAAATTTACGCCAATCTTGAATTGGCCAATCAAGAAAATCTGTCGGAAAAACAGGATACGGATATTACCAAAGCAATACTTGACCTTAAATCAAAAGAGGTGGCCTACCAGGCTGCCCTGTCAGCCGCTGCCAAAACCATGCAGCTCAGTCTGGTTGATTATTTATGAGCCCGTTGATTTAATGTATTTTAGTCCGATCCCTGCGTTATGTGAATCACGCCTGAACGGGCGAAGAGGTAAGCACCCTTAAAAACAGGGCATAAACTCCGACTCCGTGGGGTGCCAGGAGGTTGTCCGAGATCGGACAGCTTCCCAGCCGAACATTTAAAGGGGTAGAGAAGGGTAGCTTTTACCCAACCCGAATATTTACAAATCAACAGAATCATTTATAGTGACTTGAATATAATAGTGGTAAGCGTTCACAGTCAGCACGGCTGAACATTTACCGTAACTGCTCACAGGGCACCGAGCCGCGGGCAGGGCTTGAACACAGGAGAAAATTCCCTGTAATGACAGCTGACAAAGACAAAGTAATTTTCTGTTTCCTGATTTGGGAGAATTCATGTTAATTCTAGGCCGGAAGACTGGTGAGGCGATTACTATTGCCGATGATATAACAATCAGGGTACTGGAGATAATGCCCGGCCAGGTCAAACTGGGCATTGAAGCTCCGGCTGACATAACTGTCCATCGAGAAGAAATTTATCTCCGTATTCTTGAAGAAAACAAAAAAGCGGCCCAGGAAGCTCCCGCCGATCTGGCTGATCTGGCTGACATTTTCAGTTCCTCTCCTTTAGGCGCTTCATCCGGTGAAAAAAAATGACGGAAGAATTTATGCTAATTAAAACCAGCCGATTTGGCGAAATTGAAATCAATTCTGATCGGGTTATTGCCATGACCGCGCCGTTTCTCGGCTTTCCCGACTGTCACAGCTTTGTCTTGCGGCCCCACAAACCAGGCTCTCCTTTCATGTGGCTTCAGGCCGTGGATAATCCGGAACTTGCCTTTGTGGTGATTCAGGCTGCAGCTATTAATCAGGGATATAATCCGGTTATTCCGGCTAATATTAATAAGGAACTGAAAATAAATAAAAATGATGACACGGATATTCTGCTTATTCTAACCATACCAAAAGAAAACCCCAGAGAGATGACTGCTAATCTTCTGGGGCCGGTAATAATTAATCCCAGGGAAAGGCTGGCCAGACAAATCCTGCTTGATCCTGGGAAATATAATCCATGCTGGCCGGTTTTTGAAAATAAAGGGTAACTGTTCAACAGTATGCTGCGCCGGACAGGCTGAAGCACATCTGAAACAGTTACTGTTTTAATGACTTAACAAAGATTCTTCATCCAGCAGATCTGCGAGCATTTTATCGGCCAGTTGACGGGAATCAACATTATAATTACCACTTTCAATCCTGGCTTTGAGCTCCGCAACCTTTTCCATGCGGACATCAGGAGTTTCCTGGAGAATGTCTTTTACTTTCTGGACATCCCGGGAACCGGAAGAGAGACTGACACTGTCTTTCCCGGCCACAGAACCGCTTGTGGTTTCCACTGCCTGAGCGCTCTTCTTGACCTTGATTTTATTTCCCGTCTGAATCTGGGCGACTATATCGGTCAGTTTCATGGTCATATCCTCCTGCTTACTTAACAATCATCGTAACTGCTCACAGAACACCGCTTACCGGCTTAAATATCAGGCCTTATTTATCACATCGGCACAACAAAAACAAACTTGAACAAAATATTAAATAGAACTCCACAAAGTACATCCGGACGGCACCCCCATATCTGAGCCTGTTCACAGGGGGCCGGAGATTTTCGTGATCAGACAGGCACCGCATGTAAGCCAGGCTGATCGCGGGAAGATTCGGTGCTCTGGGAGCAGTTACGTTTTTATTATATCTTTTCAGGCGTAAGGCACTAAAATTTAATCTTTCCGGCAGGAATAACTTACTGATAATTGCCAAACCAGCCTGTTCCTGGTACATTCCTGCCATGAAAAAAAATCCTGTTTATCTTATTGACGGCAGCGCCTATATTTATCGGGCCTATCATGCTATTTCACCACTGACAAATAAAGATGGGCTGCCGACCCACGCAATTTATGGATTTGTCAATATTCTCCGCCGGGTACTGCGCGAAAAAGAAGCGAAATACGCGGCCGTTGCTTTTGATGTTAAGGGCCCGGTTTTCCGTCATGATATTTCCCCGGATTATAAGGCTAACCGACCGCCCATGCCTGAAGATCTGGCCTGTCAGCTCCCCTGGATTAAAAAAATTGTTGAGGCCCACAACATCCCCTGCCTGGAAAAACAGGGCGTTGAAGCCGATGACCTGATCGCCTCTGCGGCCTTAGCCCTTAAACAACATGGCGTGCCGGTGGTCATTATTTCCGGTGATAAAGATCTCCTGCAGCTGGTTTCCCCCGGTATCAGCATCTGGGAACCAATGAATAACAAAATCATGACCGAAGAGGAAGTCCTGGAAAAATACAATGTCGCTCCAGAGAAATTAAATGATCTCTTTGCCCTGATGGGAGACAAGGCGGACAATGTTCCCGGCGTTCCCGGTGTTGGCCCCAAAACAGCCGAAAAATTAATTAACAAGTTTGGCAGCCTTACTGAACTTTTCAATAATCTTGATCGGTTAAAAAAATCAAAACTTAAGGAAAAACTTAACGACTTTAAAGATCAGGCCTTTCTTTCCCGAAAATTAATCCGTTTAAAGGATGATCTTGAAGTTCCCTCCCTGGCCGAGGATTATCTCCTGCCCGAACCAGACCAGGGTAAATTACAAAAAATCTACACGGAGCTTGAGTTCTCCCGCCTGCTGAAAAGCACCATCCAAACAAAGAAAATGAGCCATGCCGGTTTTCGCCTGCTGCTGACTGACGATGATCTTACTTTCCTCAAACAGGAACTGGCAAAGGCGGAAATTCTTGTGGTAGACACGGAAACTACCTCTGTTGACGCCCTGCGCAACGACCTGGTAGGCATCTCGCTCTGTACCAGGGCCGACACCGCCTTTTATATTCCCCTGGCCCATTGCCGGGATGACCTCTCTCTTCAGCCGGGTCAACTGAGTCTGAAAAAAGTGCGTAATGTGCTGAAGCCATTTTTTGTCCAGCCTGATCTGGCCAAACTGGCCCACAATATTAAATTTGATTACCAGGTACTTAAAAGGCATGGCATGCCCCTGGACGGTATTCTCCTTGATTCAATGATTGCCTCCTATCTCCTTGACCCTTCCCGCCGCAGCCACAAACTTGACGATCTCAGCCTGGAATACCTGAATCAGCAGCTGACGACCTTTGCCGAGGTCACTGACAAGGACAAACGGCAGTCGCCATTTGCCTTTGTCAGTCTGGAAAATGCCAGGGATTACAGCTGTGAAGATGTCAGGGCCGCCTTTCTTCTCTGGCGAAAACTCATGCCCCGGCTCCAGGAATTTGATCTCTGGGAACTGTTTACCACAGTGGAAATGAAAATTGCTCCCCTGCTGGCCAAAATGGAAGAAAACGGAATCAAAGTCGACCCTCGAATTCTAGATGAATTATCCGATGAATTTGCCGGTCTGATCAAAAACCTGGAAAAACAGATATTTTCCCTGGCCGGAGAAACCTTTAACATTAACTCTCCCAAACAGCTGGGAGTAATTCTTTTCAATAAACTTGGTCTGCCCCATGGCCGTAAAACCAAGACCGGCTATTCGACAAACATAAAGGTGCTGGAAAAATTAGCAGCCTACCACGAACTGCCGGGCCTGGTGATAAACTATCGCAATTTAGCCAAATTAAAATCAAGTTTTGTCGACAACTTGAAGGCCCTGATTAACCCTGATACTGGCCGCATTCATTCCTCCTTCAACCAGACCGTAACGGCAACGGGCAGATTAAGCAGCAGTAACCCGAACCTGCAGAATATTCCCATCCGGAGCGAGGAAGGCCAACGAATCAGGGAAGCCTTTATCCCGGCGGAGAACTTTATTTTTCTGGCCGCTGATTATTCTCAGATTGATCTGCGGGTACTGGCCCATTATTCTCAAGATAAGGCCCTGCTCAAGGCCTTTCATAACAATCGTGATGTGCATACCATGACTGCGGCGGAAATTTTCCGGGTTAATCCGGGCTTTGTCACTTCCCGGATGCGGCGGGTTGCCAAAACTATCAATTTCGGCATTGTCTACGGCATGAGCGCCTTTGGTCTGGCAGCTCAGCTTAATATCAGCCGCAAAGAGGCCCAGACCTTTATTGATCGCTACTTTGAACATTATTGCGGAGTAAAACAATTTATGGGTGATATTGTTCAACAGGCCGGGAAAGACGGCTATGTCACCACCCTGCTTAACCGCCGCCGACTGCTGCCGGATATAAAAAGCAGCAATCGCACCAGGCGTGAATTTGCCGAACGTACGGCTATAAACACCCCGATCCAGGGTACGGCTGCTGATATCATTAAACTTGCCACCATTAAGGTTGATGAATTATTAACCGCTGATTATCCTGAGGTAAAAATTATCTTACAGATTCATGATGAATTGATCTTTGAAGTACCGACAAATATAATTAATTCCGTCACCGGGCCGATAAAAGACCTCATGGAATCAGCGCTTGAACTTGATGTGCCCCTGGTAGTTAACATGGTTCAAGGAAAGAATCTGGCCAAGGCATGAAAAATTTAAATATGTAAGCTGTCACGGGGTATTGTCTCCCGAAATTTCAGCAAATGTTCAGCTAAGGGTTCACTCAAAAATAAATTATTAGTGCCTTACTCCTGAGAAGCTGTAACAAAAAACAAGAAACTGAAGACGTAATTTTGAAACTATTTACAGCGAGTTACTCCAAGGCACTTA
>JANTFJ010000055.1 GCA_024763495.1 Desulfobulbaceae bacterium
GAAACGGGCACATGGCGGCATCCCTGAAACGCTTACAGGCCGTGCCTTCTCAAAAGTCAAGGTGTGGTTTATTGATCGCTATCCTGTGAGCAGTTACGTTTTGTTTTTTAAATTTTTCGGTGGAGGAGAAAAGATAACCTTGAATATAAAAGGAAATGCCAAAGTCAGCGTATTTAGAAACATTCGAAAATGAAATTTTTCGATAGCTATTACATTATTTGAGGTAAAATCTATGCTGACAACCTCTTTCCCCCAGAAAGAGCCGATCATGGGTCTCTTTGCTCCGGTCAGCAGTAAGCTCCATTTGTTTTTTCGCAGGGCATTTATAATTTTTATTTTTTCTAAAAATAATGATTTCTCCGGGGCATTGAAAAGCAGGACATGATCTTCCGGATGGCCGGCCCAGGTTTGCGCTGTTTCCCATGGAGCAACAATAAACGCCTTTGTTCCGGGATATTTTTTTTGTATTTGCAAGAGAAAGTCCCTGGCATTTTCAGCATCCCGGGCATTAGAAATAAACAGACATATATCACGAATTTTCTCCCCATCCAGATATTGGGAAATATCGGAGGAAGGCATTGTGAAATCCCTTTTACCATATGATTCTTTAAAAAAATCATTTATTGCCTCTATGACGGCCCGGGAAAGAGCTGTCTGGGATCTGAGGTTGGTGGAACAGCTCAATCGGCTGTAACGCAGTATGAGCCAGAACAGGAGCAGCCGTCTTTTTATGCCGGATGTGTAATTGTTAAAAAAACAGAGTCCGTTACGAATACGGTAATAACTTCTCCATATTGCCGAACTGTCAACTGTCCTTCCCAGCCAGCTCGGATGGTATACTTTAGACGAATTCGCCGCCAGCACTTTATAGCCGTTCAGGTTAAAGCGTACTCCCCATTCCATATCGTCCCAGTAAATAAAGAAATTCTCTTGCCAGATACCTAATTGCCTGACAATTTCAGTTCGTACCAGCAGTGAACAGGCAGCCACATAATCCACGGCAAATACGGCCTCCGGGTCGAGCAATTTTTCCCTGGACGGTAAATTCCTCTGCACATCTCCGTGCCTGTAGTTTATAAAAGCGCCAAGTTCCAGAATCTCTTCATGGTTGTCCCTGTTGATTATTTTCGAGCCGCACATGCCGGCAGCCGGATTTTTCCGCAAAACATCTACCAGGGCGGTTAACGCTTCCGGGTCAACAAGAACATCATTATCAAGCAGCCACAGAAATTCACTTTCCGGCCGATGCTCAAGCGCCCAGCGCATTCCGGCATTAAAACCGCCTGCTCCACCTGAATTAGTGCTGTTGCGAATTATTTCCACATGTGGAAAATTCCGTTCCAGAGCCTCTATGGTTCCGTCATCAGAATTGTTGTCAACAACCATAATGGCGAAGCGCCCGGCAGGATAATTTATTTTCTGTAACTGAGCAAGAAGACGGAGAACATCATTTTTCCTGTTCCAGGTTACTATAATAATTTGTACAAATGGTTTTTCCTGGGACATGGTTAATTATGATATTTTTTCAAGGTGGTTCACTACCAGGAGGCTGTCTGAGCATAGCGAACCTACTGCAAAATCGGACAAATTGGCCCATTTGTCTGCTGATTTTTTTTAAATAGCGCTGCTGTTCGTAGCAAATGACTGAAAAATAGTCTCAATTTCCAATTTTTCGCTAAGGTTCTATTCCCGGACAGCCTCCTGGCTTGATGGGTAAAAAAACGAAAATAATTTTCAAGGGAATTTTATCAGGGCGCGAATTTCAATGACTTATTTATTCCCACCCCCTTGGAAATAGAAGCTGGCCGCATGCTGGTTGCGGAAGCCGTTCAGCTGAACGGGTAAAACTAATTTAACTTTTACCTGTTGTCAATAAATAACCATTTCGTAACTGCTCACCTGGTAAGCGACCTGAGTTTGCTAACCACCGTAATTGTAACTGGTGCCCTGTGAGCAGTTACAATTATTTTTGAGTGAGCTATAAGCGTTAACCCCGTATTTCTGTCACCATTTTTTTTCCAGCATGAATTTTAAGGTAAACGGCTCACCGTCAATCATTTCGTATGGCCCCGGAATAGAGTAGGCGGTGTCGAAAAGATTAGTTATTGAACAGGAAAAAGTAACTCCGGACGAGAGAATATCGCCTGTAACGGCATTGATGTCAAGCAGCCAGACAGGGTCGGCAGTTGATGTTATCCCGGTCCTGGCGTTAATCAGGTCATGAGAGGCCCGGTATTTGAGGTCGGCAAGTAGTGAAATATCGGCAGCAGGCAGCCAGGCAGCGCTCAGGTTAAAGATGGTTTCCGGGCCCAGGTCATACGGTGATTTAATATCTTCATAGATGTATTCCAGTGAGCCGTCCGGCCTCATATAAACAGCGTTTAACAGGTGGAATGTTTCCTTGGGGCCCCGGTTATCCAGCAGGGTCATATTGGCGGCAAGCTTGAGCTGGTCGGAAAATTTAAATCCCGCTTCCGCCTCTATGCCGTTTATATCCTGATGATTACCGACCGAGAGCTGGGCGTACGGGTCTTCCTTGGCGTGATCTTCAATTCTACTGGTAAAAGCAACCAGGGAAAAATTGAAATTATTCAGCGGATTCCAGGCTAATTCCGCCTCAAGAGTTTCCACCTTTTCCAGTTTTGGTTTTTCGTGGATGAACAGCTGGTGAGAGGAAGGTGTCCGGTAGGCGGTTCCATAGAGGAGTTTCGTCATTAATGAGCTGGTCGGAGAATAGGCTATGCCACTGTTAAAGCTGAGATTATCCTCATATAAATCATGGTTATCATAACGTATTCCCAGCCAGATTTTTGTGTTGTCAGCCTGGTAGGTATATTGGCCGAAACCGGAGACAAGATCGTCGCGATAATTTATTTTGCTGAACATGGGGAAAAGATATTGGTTTTCCGGCCCCAGGAAATCCGGCATGTAACTTTGCCAGATTGTCGCGTCATCAATATCTTTGCGCCGGAGTGACAGCCCTCCGGTAAAGAGACCTTTGCCGGTAAAAAAAGAGCGGTCATAAATCAGTTCTCCATAGGTTGTTTTTTCCGTGACCTTGAATTTACGGTCGATTATTTCGTTTTCAGGCTCTAATTTATTATAAAAGCCGGTGAAACGGAGAGATGAAATGCTGTCTAAAGCCTGGTTTGCCTCAAGTTTAACAAAATAGGATGGCGTGTTTCTCTGCTCCAGCCAGGAGCGGTTCGGGCTGTCGGCAATAGAATAAGGATGATGATTACTGCTTATCCTGCCGCTTATTTTTATTTTGTCCCGGTAGCTGAAGATCCCGGTAGATTCCAGGTAACTGCTCCTGCCGGGAGAATCATTGCCGTATCGTTCAGTAACAGGTGTCGGTCTATTTTCATCTCCCCAGAAGCTGACAATATTGACCTCATCATCGTTGGTTCTGCCGCTCCTGCCGGTTATTGATAAAAATCCGTCCCAGATCGCGTTACCCTGTCCCAGGTTTAAATAAAAATTTTCGGCTTTTTCTTTACCGTTATAGCCTATGCCGGTTTCCAGGCCATGAAGATCACGACCGGAGAGAGGGACAATATTGACAATGCCGGCAAAGGCGTCCGGCCCCCAGAGCACTGAACCCGGCCCCCTGATAATTTCGATTCGTTTAATCGCGTTTAAGGAGAGATTGTAATCAATTTGCTGGATCGATTTGTCACTGTCAGCGCTCATGGGCACGGTATCATAGAGAAAGAGGATTGAATTGGAGATACCGCGCAGGTAGGGAACACTGCCCCAGGGGTTCTGGGCCATGTAAAAGCCGGGCTTGGTATCCAGCGCTTCACTTAAGGTGGTAAAACCATGTTCGCGCAGTTCTTTTCTGTTTATTACCTGGGCAACAGCCGCTGCCTGCCAGGCACTTTCTTCCCGGCGCGAGGCAATTGTCAAGGCTTCAATATCCTCACCAACGAACATCAGCATTGTCTCGTCAACCGGACATACCGCGCCGTTGTCCATGGCAAATCCTGCCAGGGGCTGGATAACAAAGAAAAGACAGGATATAATGCGGATTATTCCGGTCATTTTTGAATAATTATAAAAATTGTCATGCTTCATTTTTTAAGCGGTTCAGCAGAACCCTGAATTTCGCCCGGCTTAAATTAAGCAGCCTGGCTGCGGTAGTCTGGTTGTTACCGGCAAGCTCCAGGGCCTGCCTGACAAAATTTTTTTCAATTTCCTCCAGTGATATTCCCCCTGGAGGAAGCTTGAATTCAGACAAATCCTGTTGCGCCTCCACCGGCATAAGAAAAGAAAGGGTTGTGGAACTTATGCAGCCCTGGTCTTGATCAAGAATGCAGGCCCTTTCCATGGCATTAGCCAGTTCGCGCACATTGCCCGGCCAGTCATGTTCTAACAGTATTCTTTTGGCCCCCTCGGTCAACTGTAATTTTTTCCCCTTGAGCAGCAGGTTGAGAAAATGGTCGGCCAGGAGGATAATATCGTTTGTTCTCTGCCGCAGCGGCGGCGGAGAAATGGGGAAAACATTTATCCTGAAAAAAAGATCCTGGCGGAATTTTCCTTCTTTTACCAGTTTTTCTAAATTTTTGTTAGTGGCGCATATAATTCTGACATTAACCGGAAGCTCGGCATGTCCTCCCACCCGCTGTATTTTTTTTTCCTGGAGAACGCGGAGTAATTTTGCCTGGGCCTCGGCCGGCAGATCCCCGATTTCATCAAGAAAAAGGGTGCCCTTGTCAGCGTATTCAAATTTACCGATAACCAGGCTGTCAGCCCCGGTAAAAGCTCCTTTTTCATGGCCGAAAAGCTCAGATTCAACCAGGCCGGCTGAAATTGCCGCGCAGTTGACCGGTACAAAGCGGCCCTTGCGGTAATTGCTTTTCCGGTGAATATAGTTCGCCAGCAATTCCTTGCCCGTGCCTGATTCCCCGGTCAGCAGAACAGCTGTATCATTTTGCGCTACCCGCTCGGCAAGAAGTATGGTCCTGGTCATTTCAGGTGAGGAAAAAATTATTTCGCCGCCGCCCCTTGTCTGTTCGAGTTTTTCTTTCAATTCCCTGTTTTCGGCCAGCAGTCTGGATATTCGCAGGGAACGATTTACCGTGAGGAGAATTCTCTTGTCTTCAAAGGGTTTGGTAATGTAATCAATTGCCCCCTGCCGCATGGCTGAAACAGCGGAATCAACCGTGGCAAATGCCGTTATAAAGACCACCGGGCAGAGAATAGCCTCCTCCTTTATTTTTTCCAGCAGAGTCAAACCGTCCATTTCCGGCATTTTAATATCCGAAATAACCATGTCATAGGGGAATGATCTTATTTTTTTAAGAGCCTCCAGGCCATTAGCGGCCTGGTCAACGGAATAACCGGCCCGCTCCAGCATGATTGCCAGGAGTTGTCTCATTTTTGTTTCATCATCTACAACAAGAATGTGTGCCATTTTGTGATAATCGTCCTCTTGCTATAAATTTTATGGGTAAATACGGGAAAGCCATCCAGTTATTCTCCGGGAAGAGAAATACAAAAACAGGCCCCGCCGTTTTCCATATTTTCAGCGCTGATTTCGCCGTTATGAGCCTTTATTACCTGGAATACATAGGCCAGGCCCAGGCCGGTGCCGGTTGTCCTGGTGGTAAAAAAAGGTTCAAAAATTTTCCCTGTATCATCAGGGGAGATTCCCGGCCCCTGGTCACAGATGAAGCATTTCCAGGTATCGGCGTTATTTTCCGTCCTGATTTTGATTTTACCGGTTCCCCTGGTTATCTGGAGCGCGTTTTTTATTATATTGCTGAAAACCCTGGTAAATAGATCAGGATCAATATTAAGGATGACCGGTTTATCCGGCAGGTCAAGCTGGAAATCAGCCGTCAATCCCCTGGTCTGTAATTCAAAACGTAAAACGCAATCCCGGATAAGCATAATTATGTCTGTTTCCCGGAAATTTGGAGATGTTGGCCGGGCGAATTCGAGAAAGTCTTCAATCATTTTATTCATCCGCCGGATCTCATCTTCAATAAAGCTTACCATGGTGTTTTCAGACGAGAGGGAAAAATCCTGCTTGAGGATATCCAGCGAACTTTTAATTATTCCCAGTGGATTTTTTATTTCATGGGCAATCATCAGGGAAAATTTGCCCAGTTCCGCCAGGGTTTTCTGGCGTATCATTTCCCGGCCGGCTTTTTCCAGCGCCGAGTTTGTTTTGCTGAGCGAGTCAAGCATGGCATTAAAGGCTTCAGCAAGTTCCCTGGTTTCAGGCAGGCTGCCGGGCGCCACCCTGAGCGCTAAATCCCCTCCGGCAACCTGGCGGGCCGCGCTGACCAGCTGCCGAATAGGTTTGACCAGGTAGTGGGATAACAAAATAAACATAACCAGTAAGACGGAACCTAAGGCGCCATAGAGCAGAAAGAATCTATGGCGGATTTCTTTAAGCAGGGAATTTATTTCGTTAGCGGTATAGTAAATTTCCACCTGGCCGATAGTGTTATTCTGCTTTGCCGCGTTCTCCCAGGAAAAGGTATTGCTTTCTCCCCTGGTTGTTTTGATTTTTACCGGGGCCGAGGCATGGAAAAAATTTTGCTGACTGGCCAGGCGGGAATAAGAATCCGCTCTTTCATCGGCGAGTTTTTCCTGGTGACTGTCGGAAATAACGACCCGGATAATATCCTGCTGGGTGAGCAGGTTCCCGGCTAAGCCTGCCAGCATTGCCTGGTCGCCGATCAGGATACCCAGTTCAGAATTTAAAGAAAGGTATTGGGCCATAAATTCTATTCTTTCTTCATATCTGGCCTTGGTAAAGCGGGAAATCATGTTCATTCCGGCAAAAAATGCCAGGGCGCTGGAACTGATCAGGATAAGGGCCGCGATGATAAGCCTGGGATAGATACCAAAATGTCGCATCATCTGGTCGTCTCCCCTGATTTTGCAGGTTCAGCGAGTGAGAGACCCAGCCTGGCGGCTACCCTGGTATTGGTGTTGAGTTTAAATAAAGGCTCCTTGTTTTGGCATGGTAATCCGTTTAAATGGTCGATAACCAGGGCTGCCGTCTGGCGGCCAAGGGTAATATAATCAAAAGAAAAAGACAATACAGCCCCGGACTCGTAAAAGAAACGGTTGTAGCCGATTGCCGGTATGTGGTGAATAAAGGCTTGCTTGATAATGTGCCGGACAATAGTTTTAGAAATAACCGTGGCATCGGGAATAAACCAGAGCGCCTCAAGTTTATCCCAGTTTTTTTCAAGAACATCGGCAATCTTATTAGTTGCCGAGATTGTCAGGGGGATAATTTCCAGGTCCAGGGCCTGTCCTGCTTTGATTGCCTGTTTTAAAAAATCAGCATTGTGAACAGGATTATAGAGAATCCCTATTTTTTTTGAACCGGGAAGAACCTGTTTTATTGATTCAATCTGCCTTTTGACCGGGATGTTTAAAAATATCCCGCAGGGGGCCGGGCCAAGAATTTTTTCCGGATTAAGCAGCATGGTATTGATGACCCGGGGCAGGGATGACGACAATGAATCATGTTTAAGGAATTGCGCCGCTTCCGGCCCCACGGCAACAATAAAGGAATAATCGGAATCAGTCAGCAGGCTAAGCAGGGAAGAATGTTGGACTTCAGTGAAATCAGGAAGGAAAAAAATGTCGGTTTTTATTTCTTTGTATTGCTTGAAAAAATCGTTGATACCGTCCAGGGTGGCAAGATAAGGCCGTATTTTGCGGGAGACCACAATAGCCCCGCTGCCGGGTCTCAGGCTGTTTTCACCGGCAAAGGAGGAAACCGGAAAAGATAAGAGCAGGCTGGTGAGCAGGAGCAGGATAGCCCATCCTGAAAAAAATCTTCTATTATGATGCCCGGATTCGGACATGATTCCTAAAGATGACCCCGCAGGTCATAGCCTGCTTTTTGGGTGAATTCGACCGTGATCGCGTCAATATGATCCAGGGTGGTGACAACCGAGGGCTTTATCAGGATAATAAGTTCTGATTTTTCTTCCGCCTTGTTGCTTGTCCCGAAAAGCCAGCCGATAATGGGAAGATCGACTAAAAAAGGAACCCCGGTGTGGCTGTTGTCCCTGGTCTCCCTGATCAGGCCGCCGATAACAATGGTCTGGTTATTGTTAACTGTCAGGGTGGTGCTGACGGAACGTTTGAAAAAAGAGGGATAGAGAGAATCGCCGACTTTAACCGGGCTTGATTCTTCACTTACTTCCTGGCTGATATCCATACTGACCAGGCCGAATTCATTAATATGGGGAGTTACATTAAGAATAATTCCGGTATTGCGGTACTGGATATCGGTCTGGGTTTTGTTGGTGTTATCATTATCATATTGGATCTGGGCGCTCGCCACCGGGATTTCCGTGGCAATGTCGATAGAGGCTTCCTTGTTGTCGGAGGCAAGTACCGAGGGGGTGGAGAGAATATTTATTTTTTTCCTCTGGGCCAGGGCGTTGATAGTTGCCTGCCATTTGTTTGCCTGGCCTATGCCATACATCAGCCCCCCCCCGCTCAGTACACCCTGCCAGAAAGACTGGTGGTCCTTGCTGTCGCCGGTAAGATGACTGTATGCCCATTCTACCCCGAGATCAAGCCCGTCATCAAGGCGTACTTCAAAAATTGATACGGAGATCATTACCTGCCGGGGCAGAATATCCAGTCTCTCAAGAACCTTGTTGACAATAAGGTAGTCGCCGGGGATTGCCTCGATAACCAGGGCATTCCGTATAGGATCTTCAGTTATTTTAATTTTACCCCGTAGAGTTTCGGAACCAAAATCCGAGACTGCTTTTGGCGCGGCCTTAACCGGTTCAGCAGCCGGTGGTTTAAGAGCAAATGGATTTTCCGCGCCCGGCGCCTGTTTCTGTTTTTCCTCAGGAGTACGCAGAGGAGTTGGTTCTGTTTCTAAAAATATGGAGTTGAGCAGTTGAACCATGTCCTTGGACTGGCTGTTTTTAAGGAAATAGATATAAATATGGGGTGAAGCATCCTGGCTCGGGATATCAAGTTTGCCTATCAGCTCAGATATTCTGGCAAAGATACTTTCATCGCTGCTGAAAACCAGCAGGCTGTTCATTTTTTCCAGTTCAATTATTTCGATTTCTTCGGCGCTGTCCCTGGTAACAAGAGCTATGATCTGTTTGAGCGGTGGAATGACATCCGTGGTGCCCAGGTTATGCAGTTGGAACAAACGGTAATTCATCCGATCAAACATGCTGACGTCAAAGGTCTCGACTAAGCGCAGAGCCTTTTTAATGTTAACCCGCTGATCAACCAGAATGAGGGTTTTTGTCTGTTCGTGGCTGATAATTGCCCCTTCGGCTGAGATAAAAGGGGTAAGAATTTTTGTCATCTCTTCCGTGTTTATATGATGCAGGGGAACCAGTTGAATTTGAAATCCCCGTTCCGCGTAAGGTATCGGCATGGTTGACGGCTGCCGGATAGCGGCCTGGTAGCGCGGGGCATCCTTGATGCTGATAATCTTGTATAGATCACCTTCTTTAACCGCTGTCAGGCCGTTTATTTCCAGGATCTGGTAAAAAAGAGGAAACAGATCTTTTTTGTTCAGGTAATCAGCAGACTGAATGGTTACCTCGCCAACAGTATCGGCGACAAGAATGTAGTTTATCCGGAGAAGTTCGGCAAAAGTCATTATGACATCACTGAGCGGGGCGTGGTCAAAGTTTAATATTATACCCTTGTCTTTGCCGGCTGCTTCTGCCGTGTGTTTTCTGGGTTGAGGAGGAGTTTCCGCTTTGCGTCCGGGAGATTGGCTGTCGGCCTGGTCAACAGCCGGGAGAGCTGACGCCTGCATCTTGGAGTTGTCTGTCCCCGGCAGGAGAGTGGACGCTGCGCCTGAAAAAGGCGAGGCTGCAGGGCTTGTTTTTTCCGGATTGACCTGATCCTGCCTGTTTTCAGTACTGACAGCCATGATTTTCCGGTCGGTTTGCCGGGTGGAGGGTTGCATTTCCGTGCTGCTGTTTTTACTGTCCCGGGCTGAACAGCCGGTTAACATGGCCCAGGCCCAGCAGACGGCCAGAAATAAAAACAGGAATTTGCCGAGTTTATGTCTACAGATTTTATTCATAATTGTTGGAATCATATTAATTTTTCTGTAACTGTTCAGTTACTTTTTTCTTTTAATAAATCCAAAAGGAGTCTTAACCATAATATATTCATCCGTTTCCCCGGCAGCTTTTCCCTGGTTTGTTTTGACAGCGGGCCGGGGAACGGAACCGGCGGAAACCACAGTAGGCACTGCCTGCTGCCGGATTGTTTTTTCTTTTGCTGATTTGCTCTTGTCACGGAGAAGGACAATATATTTTTTCCCGCGCTCCTTCAGGACAATATGGTCTTCAGCGACCGCGGTCACCTCGAGGTTGGCCGGCCGGTCGCCGACCTTTACCCAGATATTTTCTTTTGCTGTTTCCCCGTGGTTGGGATTGGTAATAAGTGCTTTATGAATATTCTCCAGAAACATGATGCCGAGGAGATTGATTTTAGTGCCGTCCACCCTGACTTCTTTAACTTCGGGTTTGGTCTCCGGCATGGATTCCGCCTGGTTTGCTGAATTGTTTTTAACAGCTTTTATGGTTATTTCTTTCCGGGTTGGTGAAAATAAATTATTGCTGATAATTTTTTCGTAAACCATAGCCGGTTCCGGCGATTTTTCGACAAATTGTTTTGTCCCCGGTTCATCGGCCTTTTCCTGTTTCGGGGGGCCGGGCAATAGTTCTTCTCTGCTCCATCCCGTGATAGCCGCAGTCAGCAGAACCAGGGCGGATACTGCCAGTAGAAAAATAAAGATAATTTTGTTTCCCATGAGCTGATCTTAAGCCTTTTGTCAGGTAACGCTCAGGCGCAACCTGACCTACTACGGGGAGCATTGCCCCGGCAAAGTTTATCGCCCCACTGCAGGTCATGGTGGGAGCGCAGCGAGTTCCATGACATTAATGTTCCATATCATTAAACCAGTTACAAGTAACGGGTCATTATTACATTTTGTCAGGTAACGCTCAGGCACAACCTGACCTGCGGGGAGCATTGTCCCGGCA
>JANTFJ010000056.1 GCA_024763495.1 Desulfobulbaceae bacterium
GGATAAGTGCCTTGGAGTAACTCGCTGTAAATAGTTTCAAAATTACGTCTTCAGTTTCTTGTTTTTTGTTACAGCTTCTCAGGAGTAAGGCACTAATGGCTCACTCAAAAATAACTTCGCATTCTAAAAGCTCAATTTGAACATTTAGAAAAGCGATCGGCAATGCGGAACAGATAATATGGCAAAAAAAATAAAAGTTTTAGTAATAGATGACACGGTTATGTACCGTAAGGTCTTAACCGATGTCCTCAGTAAGCTGCCGGAGGTGGAAGTAGTTGGTGCGGCCAACAACGGCAAGATCGGCCTGGAAAAAATTAAACAGCTTGAACCGGATGTGGTTACTCTTGATTTTGAGATGCCGATAATGGATGGTATCCAGACTTTAAAAGAGTTGAAGAAAATCGGCTCAGACGTGGCAGTAGTGATGGTCAGCGCCCATACCAGTCAGGGGGCGGCTGTAACCATGCAGGCTCTGGAGCTGGGTGCCTATGATTTTATTGCCAAGCCCGATGGCGGAACCTTAACGGAAAATCGGGATTCCCTGCTTAAACAGCTCAGGCCGCTGATTCAATCAGTGAATACCAGGAGAATCCTGTCCCGTACTTTGAATAAAAAAAGAAAAGTTCCGCCGGCGGCAAACTTGAAGCCCGGATCTGCGGCAGCAATATCTACAACTGCAAAAATCAATATAAAGCCAGGGCGCCTGGAACTTGTCTCTATTGGTATTTCAACCGGAGGGCCTAATGCCCTGGCCGAGGTTATTCCCCGATTACCTGCAAATCTCCGGGTTCCGGTGGTCATTGTTCAACATATGCCGCCGGTTTTTACCGCGGCTCTGGCTGATTCCCTGGACAAAAAAAGTAAGGTATCGGTTAAAGAGGCTGAAGATGGCGAACTGCTTAAGCCTGGATGGGTTTACATTGCTCCGGGAGGAAGACAGATGCGTCTTGTCGGCAAGGCGGCAGGAACGGCAGTGGAGTTAACTGATGATCCTCCGGAAAATCATTGTCGTCCGGCGGCTGATTACCTTTTTCGTTCAATATCAAAAATTTATGGTAACAGGGCTTTGGGGGTGATAATGACAGGTATGGGCTCGGACGGGGTGTTGGGGCTGCGGTTGATGAAAAGGCGCGGAGCCCCGGTTATTGCCCAGGACAAAGAGACCTGCGTGGTGTATGGCATGCCCATGGAAGCATACAAAGCCGGGATAACGGATATGGTGCTGCCCCTGGATAAGATTGCTTCCCAGATTGCCGGAATGGTAAACTAGATGAAAATTAATCCCCGAGAACATCAACTTGTCGCCGGTTATGTTTACAAGCAATGTGGTATTGTTCTTGACAGCAACAAGGCGTATCTGCTCGAAAGCCGCCTGGCTCCGCTGGCCCAGGAGCTGAACTGTGCCAGTTTTTCCGATCTTTATAATAAGATTATCAATGACCGGACTAAAAAATTGACTAACCGGCTAGTTGATGCCATGAGTACCAATGAAACATCATTTTTTCGAGATAATAAGCCTTTTGAAATGTTTAAATTTAAAATTATTCCCGATTTAATTGATCGGCTTGAGCAGAGTTCTCTGCCCGGCAAGACTATTAATATCTGGAGTTCTGCCTGTTCAACCGGCCAGGAAGTTTATACCATAGCCATGTGTCTCCATGAAATACTAGGGCCCGATATCCGTAAATATCGGATTAAAATAGTGGGTACTGATATTGCCGATTCCGCTATTGTCCAGGCAAGCCGGGCCAGTTATTCCCAGTTCGAAATTGGCCGCGGTATGCCTGATAATCTGTTGAGAAAGTATTTTGTCCAGGATGGCTCAAGCTGGCGGGTCAAGGACGAGTTACGTTCAATGGTCTTTTTTCGCAAGCAGAATTTGATGGAATCCTTTTCCTTGCTGGGAAAATTTGATGTTGTCTTCTGTCGTAATGTAGCGATTTATTTCAGCATGGAAGATCGGAAGAGTCTTTTTGACCGGATAGCTGAGCAAATTACTCCAGGCGGGGTGTTATTGATCGGCTCTACCGAATCTCTCTATGGAGTCAGTGATCATTATCAGCGCTGTGAATATCACAATTCAATATTTTATCAGGTAAAATAATGGCTTGAAAACCGGTACAGCCATCTCCCTGTTGATTCACCTGTCGGAAAAGTTTGCCCGGCCCACCCCTGATTCTCTATTTAATGGTAACTATTCAGCAAAGGGCAAAAAACTACCCAAACCACTGAGCTGTAACTGTTCAGAGGTAAGCGAACCAAGTGAGACTCCGTGTGCTTTAGCTGTGCTTGATCTGGTTGGTGCAGCATACTTGTGCTATGTAAGACAGCCTGATCGTGCGCAGATGAAGTGCAACTGAATAGTTACGTTTAATGTTTGTCCCGGACTGCTCCCAGGTGCCGGAATTTCAGATGACAAAATAAAAATCTCATTATATATAACAGCGAAGTTTGCCGTCTCATTATATAGAGAAAACTATTTCATGGTCTCCTTTTGCTCAATAAAAGAATATACATAGCCGGAATGGGGATTGTCAGTCCCCTGGGCACCGGGCTGACAGCTACGGAACAGGCCCTGCGGAATGATATAAGCGCTATCGGACCCCTGGAGCTTTTCACGGTAAATCAGGATGCTGCCCCGCCTGTTGGCGAGGTCAGGGAAAATTTACCGGCTGCCGACCTGCCCCGAACCCATAGACTCGCCCTTGCTGCCGCAGCCCAGGCCATGGAAAAATGCGATAAACCGCTGGATGCCGTAATCCTGGGCACCACTACCGGCGGCATACTGACCACTGAAACACTGCTGCGGAATAACGATAACAATCCTGATTGTTATCGTTATCATGGCCTGAGCTCCGTGGCTGAGGAAATAGCCGGGCAGCAGGGATGTAAAGGCCCGGTTATCACGGTGTCAACCGCCTGTTCATCCGGGGCCGCAGCCATTGAAATTGCTCTGGAAATGTTGAGAAAGGGCGAAGCCTGCCGCGTTCTGGCAGGCGGGGTTGATTCTCTCTGCCGCCTGACCTGTTTCGGTTTCCATTCCTTACAGCTTGTTGACCCGGAGGGCAGTCGTCCCCTGGACAAAAACCGCAGGGGAATGTCAGTGGCCGAAGGCGTGGCCCTGCTGCTCCTGACCACGGAAAAATCAGCTGATCCTGTGGTGGAAATTCTAGGCGGTGGCCTGTCCTGTGACGCCTATCATCCCGCCGCTCCCCATCCCCGGGGCCATGGCGCTTTAATGGCCATGAAAAAGGCCCTGGCCGCTGCCGGAATAAGACCGGAGGACATTGATTACATAAACCTGCACGGCACCGGCACCCCGGATAATGATCTGGCCGAGGCCAGGGCTGTTAATGATCTCTTTGCCGAGGTGCCGCCATTGTCTTCCATAAAGGGCGCTACCGGCCACAGCCTGGCCGCTGCCGGTGCCATTGAAGCGGTTGTCGCGGCCCTTGCTGTTTCGCGAAACCTGCTTCCGGCTAATACCCGCTGCCTGGAACCTGATCCTGAATTTATTTTTAAGCCGTTAAAGACCCCCTTAAAACGTCCTGTTTCCGCGGTATTGTCAAATTCTTTTGGTTTTGGCGGCAATAACGCCGCCCTGGTGATCGCTAAACCGGACAAATTCGCTCCCGGTCCGCTTAAAATCAATAAAGCCCCGTTTAAAATCATCGGTCGAGCCTGCCTTACCGGCGCTGGACACATGACTGAGACAATGGCCGCTCTTTACCGGAGAGGACAGGTGGCCGGAACCTTATCTCTAGAGGAAATATCAACCAATCTGGCCCCCCGGTCTGTCCGCCGCCTGAAACGGCTGGCGAGAATTGCCCTGTCACTGGCAACCGCGGCCCATGATGATTCGGGCCGGGATTCTTCTCCCATGTCGGTCTTTATGGGCACGGGCTGGGGCGCTCTTTCCGAGACTTATGATTTCCTCGCCCGGCTGACTGAGACTGGAGAGAAATTCCCCAGTCCCACTGATTTTGTCGGTTCAGTGCATAATGGTGCCGCCGGTCAGGCAGCAATAAAATTTAAGGCAACAGGCCCCAATATAACCACCAGTGGCGGTGATTATTCCTTTGAGCAGGCCCTGCTTACCGCTGATCTTTTGACCGACAATGATGAGTCAATACTGGTGCTGGGAGCGGATGAAGGTCATCCTCAGTTTTCCTTTCTTTTTGATCCCTCTATTGACCGCGCTCAGCCCCTGGCCGACGGCGGCGGCGGATTTTATCTGAGTAGAAATGACAGCGGCAACGATCCGACAATCAGGGTTTCTTTTTTTGAAAATTCGGCTGATGCTGATGTGATGAATGCTTTACTGAAATCTTGTGGCGGAACAAAAACAATAAACGCTGATTATGGTTTGATCCTGGCCGGCATTCCGGCTGCCTGCCGGGAGCAGGGCCGGGAACAACTTGATTGTTTTATTAAAGAGACAGGATTTCGCGGGCCGGTTATTGATTATCGGAAATTGCTTGGTGAATTTGCCTCGGCCTCAGCCGTGGCCGCGGTAATGGCGGCTGATTTTTTAACAGAAGACCGGCTGCCCGCCTCTTTTGGCGGCCCGGAAACCGCCGGGATCTCGGGTTTAAAAGGCGTGCTGGTTCTAGGGCTTGGCAGGTTCGTTACCGCCATGGAGATCAAAAATCCATGAGGATTCTGCTGGTCTCTCCCAATACCCTGACTGTTCCCTATCCGGTATATCCTCTGGGTCTTGATTATGTGGCCGGGGCTGTTGCCGCTCGTCACCAGGTGCGTATCGCTGACCTTAATGTCGAGAGCTATGAGTCTCTGGAGAGAATTGTTAAAGATTTTTCTCCGGAAATAATAGGAATATCCTGCCGTAATATTGACAATACCGAGGCCGGAGATCCCTTGTTCTTTGTAAATGAATACCGTCAGGTCGTCAGCTGGATAAAGGAGAGAAGCAAGGCTGTAATAGTCTGCGGCGGCAGCGGGTTTACCATTCTGCCGCATGCTGTTTTCGCCCGGCTGGGCGCTGATTACGGCATTATCGGCGAAGGAGAGAGATTTTCCCTGCTGGTTGAGGCGGTCAGTAAAGGCCGGGATGCCGACCGGATACCAGGAATAATTTCCAGGAAAAACGCGGAGCAAAGCATACCTGAACCCTGGGCCGGAGACCTGACCAGATTTTTTCGCAGGGATTTTCCCCACAACCGTTATTATCGGCGAAAGGGCGGGATGTTTAATCTCCAGACCAAGCGGGGCTGTACGTTAAACTGCATTTACTGCCCTTATCCACATATTGAAGGAAGAAAACATCGTCTTATTGCTCCGGACCAAGTGGCAGAAACCGCGATTTCCCTCCAGGAGGCAGGGGCAAAATATCTTTTTATAACCGATTCAGCCTTTAATTCCGATGTTGACCACAGTATTGCCGTGGCCCTTGCCTTGCAACGGGCCGGGCTGGCAATTCCCTGGGGAGGTTTTTTCGCCCCGTTTAAGATGCCGGATAATTATTTTGAAATTATGGCGGACAGCGGCCTGACTCATGTTGAGTTCGGCACTGAATCGCTTGCCGATGCCATGCTTGCCGCCTACCGTAAACCATTTCGGCTGAGTGATGTGCTGTCGGTTCACAGGGCCGCGGTTGCCGCTGGTCTGCACGCGGCTCATTATTTTCTGCTGGGCGGCCCCGGCGAGTCAGCAGCCACCATAAACGACTGCCTGGATAATATCGAAAAATTGGAAAGAACGGTTTTATTTTTTTTTGTTGGAATCAGGATTTATCCCCATACCAGGTTGTATGATATTGCTCTGGCCGAGGGAAAAATCAGCCAAAATCAGGATATGCTGGAACCGGTTTTTTACCAGGCCGATGATATCAGCCGGGAAGAAATTAATAATCTGGTCAGCCGTAGAGCCGGAAAACGGCTGAACTGGATAATCGGTTCCGGCGGCTCAAGCTCTGCCGCCGTTATCACCAGGATGCACGAAAAGGGGTATGTCGGGCCGCTGTGGGAATATTTGATCCGCTGAAAGACCGTAAGCGCTCCATGAACACCACCCTGCACGCGCTTCAACCCTGCGATATACCGAGGGCATGAAGCACGCGCATGGCGGTGCTCCTGAATCTCTTATTGTTATGGGGTTGTCGCCGCCTGGGTGTACTTTATCGAGCGCTGTCGAAAGACCGGAGGTTGACAATCTCCTGGCTGGTTGTAATTTTTTCGTTTTGCTGGTAAATTTACACTTTTTCTTTGTAACTATTCGGTTGCACATCATCTGCGCACGATCAGGCTGTCTTGCATAGCACAAGTATGCTGCGCCGGCCGGATCAGGCACAGTTGAAGCATACGGAGTCTTACTTCGTTCGCTTACCACTGAACAGTGACAGGCCGGTGTTTTTCACGTATATGAGTTTTAAGGCGTAAGTAGTTACCTTGTCTTTGGTCATGATCTGTCATGACCGAGTTCGCGATTTTTATACTTTTTGCGGCAGGCCGTTTATGTGGTACTCATTAATTGAAATAAAACAATCGGCCCCGGCGCAAATATCAGCCACAGTGAAAACAGATGAAAATTCACCCTGGTTTTCAGGCCACTTTCCCGGCGATCCCATTTTGCCGGGCATAGCCCAGCTGGGCATGGTTTTTGACGTTATCTCGAAAGTCAGCCCGGAAGATTCAGCCATAAAAAATTTGACCCGGATCAAATTTAAAAAAATTATCAGGCCTGGAGAGTTGTTAACTATCACGGTCATAAGCGGTAGAAAAAAAAACAGTTATTCTTTCCGGATAATGGCTGACGGCAAAGAGGTCTGCTCCGGCGGGGTGAATCTTACTGACCGTCAGGATTTGCGATCCCGGCAAAATAAATAAACAGTGTAGCGCGCATATTTTGCGACTGCTGATATATTATTCAAGGAGAGTAACTGCTTACAGGACACCGAATGGAGTCGGAGTTTATGCCCTGTTTTTAAGGGTGTTTACCTCTTTCCGCAAGCAGGCTGACTGACGTATGACTAATACGCTGCGCCAGCCTGCTCGCAAAAATCTCCAGCACCATGTAAACAGTTACAATTACGGGGGTTAGCGAAGTTATTTTTGAGTGAGCCCTTAAGGCGCTTACCCCGTGAGTAGTTACCAAGGAGAAATAAAAAACAGCGATGGAAAATGATATAAGCAAAACAATCCTGCGGGTTGCCGGGATAATCATCAACGAGTTGAAACTTGAAGATGTCACCCCGGAAACCTTTGAGCCTGATCTTGATCTGGTTGATGAAGTGGGGGTGGACAGCATGGATCTTGCCACGGTTGCCCTGGTTCTCCGCGATGAATACGGGATCAGGATTGATGAAGATGATTATCCCAAACTTACCACAGTGCGGATAATTGCCGAATACATTAACAACAAGTTAAGCAATGACGATTAAGTGACCTCAAACCCGGCAGCAGAAATAGAATATAAGTTTTCGGAGATAATTGCCGATCCGGTAGTCAGGGAGAGATTCGCCAGGGTACGGAAGTATTTTTTTCTGCGGGAATCGACCTATGACATGACTAACCGCTGTAATATCCGTTGTGATGGCTGTTATTATTTTACCGGAGAAAAACAGTTTGCCGGGGAAAACCGCAACAGGGACGACTGGCAGGCTCTCCTGGAAACGGAAAAGGAAAGAGGTATAACCTTTGTGGTGCTGGCCGGGGCCGAACCTTCGCTGGCAGTTGATCTCTGCCGGGTCTGCTATAAGGTTATTCCCCTGGGGGCCATTGCCACCAACGGTCTGAACCATATCCCCAGGGACATAAATTATAAAATTCATATTTCCGCCTGGGGTAATGATCGAACCAGTCTGGAAATTCGCGGGGCCGAGAACATGCTGGCCAGGCAGATGGCTAATTATGAGGATGATCCCAGGGCTGTCTTTGTGTATACCTTTACCCCGGTCAATATTGATCAGGCCCGTGAAGTAACTGAACTTCTGGCTGAAAATAGTCAGAAAATCACCTTTAATATGTTTTCCGCTCCCGTGGGCTACAAGGGGCATCTGCGTCATACAGGCGTGACCCTGGCGCGAACCAGGGAAATAATGAGCGAATTGCTGGAGCAATACCCGGAAACGGTTATTTATTCCCCTTATAATATTGTCGCCCATACCCATGGAAAAGGGCTGCATGAGCTTTACTCCTGTTCCTATCCCCGGATGAACCCTTCCACGGCCATTGGCCTGGGTCGTTCTTTTCGCCAGTATAGAACTAATCTTGAATGGGACAGGCAGGCGGCCTGCTGCGTGCCGGACACGGACTGCGCCGACTGTCGGCATTATGCGGCCGGCAGCGCCGTGGTTACGGCCCGGATGTACCGTCATGCCGCAACCCCAGATACCTTCAAGGCCTGGCTTGATTATGTGGATACCTATCTGGCAGTCTGGGTAATGGGTTATGAAAAGGGCAAAAATCTCTGCGAGCGGCCCCCGCAACCGCCAAAAGATGAAAATTGATTATGAAAACCGTAAGCTCCCTGCTTGATGAGCATTGGTATGAACGTTATAAAAAAATATCAAAACTCAATATTCGCAGTTCAATATATGATGTTACAAACCGCTGTAACCTGCGCTGCAAAGGCTGTTTTTTCTTTTCGTCAGGTGAACATGAGGCAGCGGTCGAAGAAAATGATATTGACAGATGGCACGATTTTATCGAAAAAGAAATGGCAAGGGGGGTTAACCTGGCTATTCTCATCGGCGGTGAACCGACCCTCTGCCTGGACAGGATCGAGGCCTTTTACCGGCGTCTGCCCACTTTCTGCGCCACCAACGGCCTGATTAAGGTTCCCCGTGACCGTTTTCCGAATATGATGGTGGGTCTTTCCCTCTGGGGCGATGCTGAAGATGAAAAAATTCTACGCGGCAGGGATACTTTTAAAATCTCCAGTAAAAATTATGAAGGCGACCCCTATACCTATTATCTTTACACCATTACCCCCAAACAGCTCGGCAAGACTGAAAGAAATATCAAAAAAATAGCTGACGTCGGGCTGAAGGTACACATGCAGCTTTTGTCTAATGATGAAGGGGTAGACGGTTTTTCCTGGCAACCCCCGGAACTGATTGATATCCGGGCGGAAATGGATGATATGCTGGATAAATATCCGCAAACCGTGATTTCCTCGCGTTATTACCATGAAATTATCACCACCGGCCGGATGCTGGGCCGACCCTTCGGCTGGCTGGAATGCCCTTCAGTCACCGAGCCGCTGGACAACAGAAATCCCCGGCCCAAAAGGCTGACCAATTTTATCCGCTGGGCCTCTGACCTGAAGACCATGCATCGCTGTTGCACCTCTGAGACCAGGGACTGTTCCACCTGTAAGGACGGGGCCGCCCACATGAGCTGGGTCATGGTTAACAAGCGGGGTCATATCAAGACGGCTAAAGATCTGCAAAACTGGATAGAGGTCTATGAAATGTTTGCTAAACTTTATCAGTTTATTCCCTGGTAACAGGCAATGAGGCCGCAGGATGCCGTTATTTTAGGGTATGATGCCGTGTCCCCGCTGGGCAGTGATCTTGACAGCCAGTGGCAGCAGGCCCTGGAGGGGCGGAGCGGCATAGGTGAGCTTACCCGTTTTCCTCTTAATGCCGATTTTCCTGTGCGGATTGCCGGTCAGGTTCCTGATATTGACGATGAACCCTATCCCTTTCTGGCGCCCCGGCAGCAGGCTTCCTGGAGTTCCCCGGTTTTTAAATACGCCATGCTCACGGTGGAACGGGCCCTGGCCCGCAGTCAGGTGGAAATTACCCCTGATATCTCTCCCCGGACAGCGGTTACCTACAGCTCGGCTATTGGCGGCCTGGATGCGGTGCTTAAGGCTGATCGGCGTTTAATCGCTGAAAATAAATTGCCCCATCCCTACACCAATCCCAATTCCTGTATCAATATGGTTGGTGGTAAAATTGCCATCCAGACCAGGGCCAGGGGGCCGATAACCTCAACGATTACGGCCTGCGCCACCGGCCTGTCATCAATAATAATCGGGGCCATGTTCCTGGCCCAGGGCCGGGCTGATGTCGCTGTCTGCGGCGCGGTTGATTTTGCCCTGGTGGAACCTATTGTCGCTGGTTTTTCCACCATGAACGGCTGCTATAATCCCAAAGAGGGACAGGAAAATGAGCCGCCCCGGGCTGCCAGTCGACCCTTTTCCCGCAACCGGCGGGGTTTTGTCCTTTCGGAAGGGGCCGGGGCGGTAATAATTGCCACCAGGGAATTTGCCGAAACTCACGGCCTGTCCTGGAAATTTGAGCTGGCGGGCTGGGCCATGACCTCGGACGCCCATCATTTTGTTGCCCCCTGTTTGCCGACAGTTAAGCAATGCATGGCTGAAGCGATAAATGATGCTGGTCTTCAGCCGCCTGATATCAGTGCGGTTAACGCCCATGCCGCTTCAACCAGGGTGGGCGACAAGGTTGAATATGATGCCCTGCTGGATCTGTTCGACAGCCGGATTCCCCCGGTCTGCGCTAATAAATCTCTTATCGGTCATGCCATGGGCGCTTCCAGTGTTATTGAGTCAATTTTCGCCCTTAAGGGCATGGAAAATGATATACTGCCCCCGACAATTAACTATGAACCTGATCCGGAAATAGCCCTTGACTGCCTGGCCCGGGGCAGACAGCGGCTCAGCCAGGAATTTGTTTTGAAAAATGCCTTTGGCTTCGGTGGCTGTAACTGCTGCGCGGTTTTTCGCCGGGTTTGAGTAAGGGCCCGTTCAAAATTAACTTCCCATTTTAGAGGGGGAACTATAACACATTTTGAAACGATCATGGTCAGTCAAAATCCTCAACGTAGCCCTG
>JANTFJ010000057.1 GCA_024763495.1 Desulfobulbaceae bacterium
GAGTCTCGTTCCTCGCTTACCTCCGGCCAACTACATGCCGGAATGACGTGATATAAATTGTCCAAATTTCAGCAGACCTACGGTTGGGTGCCACCACATATGGAGAAGTTACCAAAAATCAAAACAAAAAATTGTTTAGACAATGGCCGTAAGCGCCTAAAGAAAAGAAGGAACAAATGAAAAATAAATTAGCAGCTATTATTGCGGCAATTTTAGGTATAATTGCTATGGTTGCTCCTGTTTTCGGGGCAGATACTGAAGTTCATCCGACAAAAACACCACAGCAGCCAATCCACATTGAAGCCGACAAAATGGTTTCCCGACAACAGGAAAACGCAGTGGTCTTTACCGGCAATGTCCGGGCTACCCAGAATAACCTCGTCTTGAACGCGGACACGATGACGGTTTATCATGATAAAGGAAACGCGCCGGAGACAAAAAACGCCAGCGGCCGGGAAAAGATCAAGAAAATTTTTGCCAAAGGCAATGTTAAACTCAGTAATAACGGCTGGGTAGCTACCGGCGATCAGGTAGAATTTTTTTCTCAGACCAGAAAAGTTCTCCTGGAGGGAAATACCAAAGTATGGCAGGGTAATAATATTATTACAGGTGATCGAATTGTGCTTGACCTTGACGCGGATACCACTGTTATTGAACCTGACGCTGAGAAAGGAGGCCGGGTTAAGGCCTTCTTTTATCCTGATTCTGAACAGTAGGAATTTTAATCCACCATGCAAACAGTCATAATTACGGTAGTTAACTAGTGTCTGTCCATACTCCATGCTTTTAGAAACTGAAAATATTGTCAAGCAATATAAAAAACGACGGGTGGTTAATGGAATCAGTTTAAAAGTTGAATCCGGCTCAATAATCGGCATGCTTGGGCCGAATGGAGCAGGCAAAACCACGACCTTTTACGCTATTGCCGGTTTTATCCGCCCCGATGAAGGCAGGGTGCTGCTTGACGGTGAGGATATTACGGCTCTACCTATTCACAAAAGGGCGCTGAAAGGAGTATCTTACCTGGCTCAGGAGCCATCAATCTTCAAGCAGCTTACTGTTAAAGAAAATATAAAAATTATTCTTGAACCGCTGGGCCTGTCAAAAAAAGAAATAGATACACGGATTGACAAATTGATGGCTGAACTGAAAATTGAGTATCTGGCCGACAATCTCGGTCACGGCCTGTCGGGGGGCGAAAGACGACGAGTGGAAATTATGCGGGCTTTAGCCACCGAACCGCGTTTCATTTTACTGGACGAGCCTTTTGCCGGTATTGATCCTCTTGCCGTGGGTGATTTGCAGTTGATAATTAAAGGACTTAAAAATAAAGGACTGGGGATTCTTATTTCCGACCACAATGTCAGAGAAACGCTGGCAGTATGTGATTTTGCTTATATTGTAAATAACGGTCGAATTTTAACCAGTGGAGCCGCGGATGATATAGTTAACAGTGATGAGGCCCGGCGCATGTATCTTGGCCGGGATTTCAGCCTTTAATCATCCTGGTAAACGCTCCATGAACACCACTTTGCACGCGCTTTACCCCCCTGCGAGATACCGATGTATTATCGCCGGACGTGGAGCTCGCCCATGGCGGTGTCCCTGAATCCCTTTCAGTTATGGGGTTGTCGCCGCCTGGGTGTACCTTATTGAGCGCTGTCACATCCTGCGCTGATGAAGATAAAATGCGGCTGAATAGATGAGCCTGTTGATTTAACAGGATGTTCATTCAAGGTCAAGGCACACGAAAATTTTTACATATGGTTGATATTCCGAGGATAAAATTTTTTCGGATAACGCGGAGATCGGCTTAAAATACATTAAATCAACGGGCTCATAGACAGAATTCACGATAGCGATCAATAAACCACACCTTGACTTTTGAGAAGGCACGGCCTGTAAGCGTTTCAGGGATGCCTCCATGTGCCCGTTTCAACGCTCGCGATAATACATCAGGTATATCGCGGCGTTTAATCGGGTGCAGGGTGGTGTTCATGGAGCGCTTACGAATTCACAGTTAACAGCCTTGGCTGATATAAAGACTGCAATAAAATATTAATGAAAACATGTTGAGTAATCCCCGGGAATAATAAATGGCACTGGAACTTAGACAACAGCTTAAATTATCGCAGCAACTGGTAATGACTCCCCAGTTACAGCAGGCTATTAAGCTGCTTCAGTTATCCCGTCTGGAACTGGCGGAAACAGTTCAGCAGGAGATTGAACAAAACCCTCTTCTTGAAGAAGAACAGGCCCCGTCAGCTACTGACGAAGAAGTACGGCAGGAGCAGCAGGACAAAGACAAAATAGAAGCGGCAAATAAGCTCGAAGAAACTACTGAAGTCAAAATAAATGACAGTACCATAGCAGACATCAACTGGGAAGATTATGCCAATGAATATGAACCGTCATCCTCTTTCAAGGGCAAAGATTTTTCCGAACAGCCGTCTCGTTTTGATTTTCTTACCAAAAAACCGAACCTGCAGAGTCATTTACAGTGGCAGTTAAGTCTGTCGCCCCTGTTGCCGGATGAAATTAAACTGGGCAATTTTATTATCGGCAATTTGAACAGGAATGGATTCCTGGAAGTAAGCGCGGAAGAAATTGCCGCTGAAATCGGCTGCAGTGAGGACGCGGCAGAGGAGATGATTCACAAAATCCAGCAAATGGATCCTGCCGGAGTCGGGGCCAGGAATGTCAAGGAATCACTTCTTCTTCAGCTTGAACGTTTCAATCTTGACAAATCCCTGGCAGCTGAAATTATCAAGAATCAGCTTAATTATCTGGAAACTAAAAATTATGGGGCTATTGTCCGGGCAACTCATCGTTCCATGGAAGATGTGGTTGCGGCGGTAAAGATTATTGTCGGACTTGATCCGCATCCCGGTCGGGTTTATTCCGATGAAGAGCCCCATTACATTATTCCTGATGTCTATGTTCAGAAAATAGGCGGAGAATATGTCATTGTTTTAAATGATGATGGTCTGCCCCGCCTGAAAATCAGCGCCTACTACCGGCAAATCCTTAAAAATAAATCCTTGACGCCAACGGAAACCAGGGAATATATTCGAGAAAAATTAAAGTCTGCGGCCTGGCTGATCAAGAGTATTCATCAACGACAGCGAACAATTTATAAAGTTGTTGAAAGTATACTTAAATTTCAAAAAGATTTTTTTGAACGGGGAGTTGCCTTTCTTAAACCCCTGGTCCTGCGTGATGTTGCCGAAGATATTGAAATGCATGAATCTACAGTAAGCAGGGTAACCAGTAATAAGTATGTTCATACCCCGCAGGGCATATTTGAACTTAAATATTTCTTTACTTCCGCCATCAGCAGAACTGGTGGCGAGGCACTCTCTTCAGAAAGTATCAAGGCGCGAATTCGTCTTATTGTTCAGGCCGAGAATCCTGACAAGCCATTAAGTGATCTGGCTATTTCTCAAATTTTTGAACGGGAAGGCATCAAAGTTGCCCGTCGAACTGTGGCTAAGTATCGAGAACAGATAGGAATTTTACCATCTAAATATCGTAGAAGGCCAAAATAACAAATGGACATATCCGAAAAAAACAAAATCAGCTTCTGTTTTTTAACTTCTATTCTTTATAACAGGAAAAATAGTGATTGATTTAATTGGCCCGGAGAGAATTAACCCGGATATGGCAGCAGGCGGCAAAAGAGAAGCATTGCAGGAACTTGTCCAGCTGGCAAATAAAAACTGTCCGACAGTTAATCCTGAGACACTGCTGACAACTCTCTGGGAGCGAGAGGCACTGGGATCAACCGGCCTGGGAGAATCTATTGCCATTCCTCATGGCAAAATCAGTGAAATAGACAAAATTGAAATTTTTTTTGGCCGCTCTATTAAAGGGGTTCATTTTGAGGCACTCGACAATAAACCAACCCATCTTTTTTTTCTCCTCCTGGCTCCTGTTAAATCTGCCGCGCCTTATCTCCGCTGCCTGTCCCAGCTTTCCCGCTTCCTGAAAAGCCGCCATGTCTGTTCCCAACTATTGCATGCTGCGGATGTTGCCGCGATAGTGGAAATACTGGCTGGGATTCATGAGTTCAGTTGAAACCATGGCCGCTGAAACACTTATAATAACAGGACTGTCCGGGGCCGGCAAAAATACGGCCTTAAGAATTTTTGAAGACCTTGGATATTATTGTATTGACAATCTGCCTTTTTTTTTACTTGCCAACCTTTTGGAAAAAAAGGGGGATGAACTGCAAAAACTGGCCCTGGTCATGGATGGCCGGGATGAAACTTTTTTTTCTTCCTGGCCGGAAAACTTCGCGGCCCTCCGGCGGCAGGCTCCATATCTTAAACTCATTTTTCTTGAAGCTGATGACACGGTTCTCCTCCGCAGGTTCAGCCAGGTGCGGCGGCCTCATCCCCTGGAACATTCAGGTTCAGTACGTCAGGGAATAAACGCGGAAAAAAAAGAGCTGAACGGGTTACGAGCCCTGGCTGACCTGGTAATTGACACCTCTATCATGGCCCCCCGTGACTTGCGCCGGGAACTGCTTGAGTTCATCGGCCAGGCCGCCAAAGGGCAAATGCGGGTTCATCTTTTGTCATTTGGTTTTAAAAATGGTTCCCCGCCCGAGGCTGATATTCTCTGGGATGTCAGATTCCTGCCCAATCCTTATTATGTTCCGGAAATGAGAAACCTTACCGGCCTTGACAGCCGGGTAGCGGACTATGTCCTTAACAGCAGGACAACCGGCAGATTCCTTGAACTGCTGCAACCGCTGCTCACCTTTCTTATTCCCCAGTTCGAAGAAGAGGGCAAGGCAGACCTGACGATTGCGGTGGGCTGCACCGGCGGGAAACACCGTTCCGTGGTTATTGCCGGAGAATTACGGAAAATCCTGATCTGCCAAAAAGTCAGGCTGTCTTTAAGTCATCGTGATCTGGGACGCGAATAGTTCAGCTGACAACTACTCGAGATATTAATGCCTTACTTCTGGGAAGCTGTAACAAAAAACAAGAGATAAGCGCAGACTTCGAACTGAAGACGTAATTTTGAAACTATTTACAGCGAGTTACCCCAAGGCACTTATCCTAAAGATTCTAAGTCTACTTCCACTTTTGTAGGTTAGAATTTTTAATCCCAGAATATTTCATATTTTTCCTGATGCAGATCCTTTACCGGAATTATGGTGATACTCTTTCTGATTTCATCTTCAAGCATATGAATGGTATGGGCCTCTTCCTTGAGCATGATGGTAGCAACCCCGGAATTAACATTAACCGTAACATTACTACCCTTTATCTGATCAGCATTTGACGAAATTTTCCTGAAAATCTCATAGGATATCGTCCGGGCTGACTTTAACATTCCCTTGCCGTGACAATAATGACAAGGTTCACACATCATCCGGGTCAAGTCCTCCCGGTTGCGCTTGCGGGTCATCTGGATCAGTCCGAATTCGGAAAACGGTAAAATATTTATCCGGCTCTTATCTTTTTTAATGGATTCATTCAAAACCCGAAAAACCTGCTGGCGGTGACTCGCCTCATCCATATCAATAAAATCAATAATAATTATGCCGCCAATGTTGCGCAGCCGCAGCTGGTAAGAAATTTCCTTGACCGCCTCCATATTTGTCTTGAAAATTGTCTCCTCCAGGTCTTTTTTCCCCACATAACGCCCGGTATTTACATCAACAACAGTAAGGGCTTCCGTAGCCTCAATTATGATATAACCACCACAGCGCAGCCATATTTTTTTATCAAGCGCCCGATTGACATCCATTTCCACTCCATAAATGTCAAAAATCGGTGATTCTTCTTCACAGTAATGAACCTTGTCCCGAAGATGAGGAGCAAACGTCTCGACAAATTTAAGAATCCGCTCATATGTTTTTTTATTGTCGACCACCAGCCGGTCTATGCCGGGCGCAAAAATATCCCGGACAACCCTGAGAATGATATCAAGATCCTCGTAAACCATGGTCATGGGTTTTGATCTTTCTGCATTGTCACAAATTTCGCTCCAGAGATGAAGCAAAAATTCCATGTCAGCCTCAAGCTCTTCCCGGGAAGCTGATTCAGCCACAGTTCTGACAATAAACCCTGTACCGGCAGGACGCAAATCCTCAATATCACGACGTAATCGCTGCCGTTGCTCATCTCCTTCGATCTTACGCGATATGCCGATATGATCGGTACGGGGCATAAAAACCAGGTTACGACAGGGCAGGGTAATATGGCAGGTCAGCCGCGCCCCCTTGGTACCGATAGGCTCCTTGCATATCTGCACCAGCAGCTCCTGGCCTTCCTTAAGTAAATCCTCAATTGACATTCCGGGAATGCGCTTACGCAGCGATTCCGGTGCTTCCTGGTCTGAACAGCAGGATTCATTGCATTGCAGGAGTTGTTCCTCAAAATTATCCTTATCAACCCTGACATCATCAACATAAAGAAATCCGGTACGTTCCAGGCCGATGTCGACAAAAGCTGCCTGCATTCCCGGCAGGACACGGACGACCCTGCCAAGATAGATGTTCCCCACCAGGCCCTTTTCATTGGGTCGTTCCATGTAAAATTCAACAAGATTGCCATATTCAATCAAAGCAATGCGAATTTCGTAGGATGTTGCATTTATTACAAGATCACTTGCCACAGTATGTCCTATTATTTGGTAACTGTTAATTTATTGATAAACGCGTGCAGGATGGTGATCATGGAGCGCTTACTTTTATCGCCCACCGGGATGGATACCCGGAGGAAATGCCCTTGGGATGCGAAATTATTTTTGAGTGAGCCCTTAAATTGGTTAACCGAATATTGACTATTATTGTAGCTCATCTACTCGATTTCATATTTTTTATCCCGACAGTTACGCACCACTATATATTGTGGTTGCTGGAGTTAAGCGGATACCCAGTCCATGACATTTATGACTGAGTGCCGTTCTAAAAATTTTACCGTCAAAGGTGTTGGCAGCCTGTTCACGCGCAGATGAAGTGCAGCTGAACAGTTACAAGGCCGTGGTTATGGCAGTTTTTCTCCCCTGCCTGAATAGTTACCCCCATTTTTTAATTTTGTCGAGAAATCACTAAATTTAAGTTATATTATATCTGAGTGAGCCCTTAGCTGTGCGTGATAGGGCTCGGTAAAAAATAACTTGGTGTTTTTCGCGCCTGAATGTGTTGCAGATTCAGGCGATCTGATTGAACAGGTAAGCGCAGACTCCGAAACCGCAGGCATAGCAGGGCTACGTTGAGAATTTTGTGACATGAAGAGCGGCTGAAGATGTGATACAGTTTACAAATACTGAGATTTGCAATCATTAGGTGCTTACCTCTTCGCCCGTTTCGGCGTGATTCACATAGTATACTATAGAGAACACGCCGAAACGAATAAATCCGGGGCACTATCCGAACATTTAAAGGGGTAGTGAAGGGTAGCTTTTACCCAACCCGAATATTTACGCCTTAACTTCGCTAACCCCAGTAATTGTAACTGGTTACAGGGCATAAACTCCGACTCCGTTCGGTGCCCGGTGAGCAGTTACGAAAAAAGCTCAGGCACAAGACACTGATTAATTATGGTAAAAGAAGTAGTAATTAAAAATAAATTCGGTCTGCATGGTCGTCCTGCCTCGTTACTGGTAACAACAGCGCAAAAATTTCAGGCAGACATTAAGCTAAAAAAAGATAAAATCACGGTTGACGCCAAGAGTATTCTTGAAGTGATGTCTATTGCCTGCGCCAAAGGAACCCCTCTTGTCATCAGGGCCAGCGGTGTTGACGAAAACGCGGCTCTGGATTCCCTCGTTGATTTAATTGACAACAAGTTTGGTGAAGAATGAAACAGCCATCAGACAGCGACCTGGAACTGTTTGGCCTTAAGGGGTCTCCCGGCATTGTCATGGGAAAAATTGTTGTGGTTGACAACAAGACCAAATGGCAGCGGCGGCATCTTGATTCAGCGGACGTACCTGACGAAATTATGCGTTTCAAGATTGCTGTTGCCCGTACCGAGCATCAGCTCATGGATATCTATGATCAGTTTACCGAGCACCTTGCCGACTATTCAGCCATCATCAACAGTCATATTCTCATACTGAAAGACGGGATGATTTATGACCAAACCGTACAAATTATCGAGGATAAACAGATTAACGCTGAATGGGCTCTTGACCAGGCCCTGCAGGCTATTGAACAGCGTTTTGCTGAACTTGATGATTTATACATCCGGGAACGGTTTGTCGATGTCCGCCAGGTTGGAGATCGTATATTTCGAATGCTGGCCGGCAAAAAAAATGAACCGCAATTTTCCGGCAAGGTAATTCTGGCAGCCAGAGATTTTTCACCGGAAGACACCCTGCGGATGAACCAGGACATGATTTTAGGCTTTATGACGGAAATGGGAGGAGTGACTTCCCACACCGCTATTGTGGCTCGAACCCTGGGAATTCCTGCTGTTGTCGGGGTTGACAGTTTGACCGATCTGGTCAAAACCGGAGATATGGCAATCGTTGACGGCGGGCTCGGCCGGGTATTTATTCATCCCGGCGAGGACAAACTGGCTTTTTATCGGCAGTATCAGGCTCGATTCGAGCAGGTTGACGAGCAGATTTCATTATTTGCCCACCTGCCATCCCAGACAATTGACGGTCTTGATGTGCAGATCAGGGCAAACATAGAAGCAATCGAGGAATACAGCCAGGCTGTTAGATGTGGAGCGGCTGGAATCGGCCTGTTCCGCAGTGAATTTTATTATCTGGGCCGGGAAGAGCCGCCCACGGAAAATTTTCTCGTTGAACTTTATGCCGACCTGCTTTCTGTTCTGGCTCCTTTTCCGGTTACTATCCGAACTCTTGATCTGGGCGGCGACAAGCGTCCGGGCAATTGGCCCGTTGAAGAGAATCCGGCCCTGGGGCTGCGCTCTATTCGTTTTTCCCTCTGGGAAGGCAGCCTGTTTAAGACCCAGCTTCGCGCCCTGTTTCGGGCCGGGGTTCAAGGCAACTTGCGTATCCTCATGCCGATGATATCGTCCCTTGAAGAATTAGTAAGAGCAAAGGAAATAATAACCCTGGTTAAAGAAGAACTTAGCGCCGAGGGGCTGCCTTTTGAGCCGGATATTCAACTTGGTATCATGATTGAAGTGCCAAGCGCCGTAGAAGTGGCTGATGTCCTGGCCGGGGAGGTGGACTTTTTCAGTATCGGCACCAATGACCTTATCCAGTATGCCATGGCGGTAGACCGGATAAATGAGAATGTTGCTAATATGTATGAGCCCCTCCATCCTGCTATTTTACGCATGATAAGCCAGACAGTAAAATGCGGCCATGATAAGGGTATTGAGGTTGGCCTGTGCGGTGAAATGGCCGGAGACATTACATTTTTGCCATTACTCCTTGGCCTCGGCATTGATGAACTGAGTACCAGCCCCCTGATCATTCCCCATCTCAAAAGAATGATTCGCAACAGTACGGCCGCCGAAGTAACGGAACTGGCAGCCAGGATTCTTTCTCTAAACAGCGCTAATGAAATACGTAATTATTTATGCGGCTATCTGCCTCGCAATTATCCCGAAGAATTCGGGATAAAATTTTCCTGAAACAACCTTCTGGTTGTTTTTTATCGATTTCCAGCTTTTCCCACCTCTCTACAATATGCTGCCTGAAACAGAATTTATAAAAAAAATACTGGATCGTCTTGAACCTGATCGTTCAGCCGGTCTGCTCAAAGGTATTGGCGATGACTGCGCGGTTCTGGCTCAAAGCGGCACAAAGGTTACTTTAGTCACGATTGATTCCCTGGTTGAAAAAATTCATTTTGATTTGTCCTGGCACCCGCCCTATCTTCTCGGTCGCAAGGCTGCGGCTGTTAATATCAGCGATATAGCCGCCATGGGCGGCGTGCCTCGATTTGCCCTGTTATCAGTAGCTGCTCCGGCAAATTATAAGCAACACCTGCTTGATAAGTTTATGGCGGGATTTCTGGACATGCTGGATGAATTTGCCATTATTCTTGTAGGCGGTGACACGGTAAGCAGTCAGGAACTGACATTTTCCGTAACAGTACTGGGCGAAATGGCAGAGGATGAAGTTCTTTATCGTTCCGGAGCCCGGGAGGGCGACTTGATCTGGGTCAGCGGACATCTGGGCCAGGCAGGAGCCGGCCTGGAATTATGCCGGACCCATCCTCATGAAAAGTACCAATGGCCGGAGCTTGTCCAGGCCCATCTTGATCCTTCTCCAGCAGTCAAACTTGGCCGGGTTCTGGCCGCGAGCCGGCTGGTCAGCGCCATGATGGATATTTCCGACGGAATCGCCACCGACCTGGCCCATATCTGCGCCGCTTCCTCTGTCGGGGCGGAAATAACAGCTGATTCTCTGCCCTTAAGTCCTGCCCTCAAAGAAGTTGCTTCCCGGCTGAACTTTGACCCCCTGCAACCGGCTCTGCGCGGCGGTGAAGATTACCATCTTCTTTTTACCTCGCCTGCGGCAAACAGCGGACGCCTCGAACAATTAGTCAAAGAAAAAACCGGCAAAGACATTTACCGCGTAGGAAAAATTATTGCCGGGGATGGGGTTAAACTGCGAGGGAATAATGGTCAAACAAGCGATATAACCTTCCAGGGCTATGAGCATAATTCCAGCAAATTAACATGGGCGGCGAACCAGAAAACCCAGCCGGCAATTTTGCTGGACGATAGCGATCAATAAACCACACCTTGACTTTTGAGAAGGCACGGCCTGTAAGCGTTTCAGGGATGCCGCCATGTGCCCGTTTCAACGCTCGCGA
>JANTFJ010000058.1 GCA_024763495.1 Desulfobulbaceae bacterium
GGATGCCGCCATGTGCCCGTTTCAACGCTCGCGATAATACATCAGGTATATCGCGGCGTTGAAACGGGTGCAGGGTGGTGTTCATGGAGCGCTTACTAGTTTTCCAACTGAAACCTGACCGTTGTAACCATCCAGACTTTCACCGGAACGCCGGCCACTATTGCTTTGGAAAATTTCCATTTTTTTACACAGCTCTTCACATTACTTTCAAATATGCCAGCAGGTTCAGCTTCAAGGACAGCCACCTGGTCCACCTCACCTCTCTCATTAACCAGTAATTTCACCCTGACCCATCCTTCAATTCTCCTTTGTCTGGCCCGAAGAGGATAAACAGGAGGAATACGTGCCGTCATGCTTATTGGAACATCAAGATCATCAACGGTAAAAACATCCGGTAAAGTCAGGCTGTTCATTATACCTGACGCCACCGGAGGTACTTTAACCATTTCAGCCGTGACTTTCAGTTTAGTATTTATTTTAAAAGGTAACGTAACCGGCATGGCTTTAATATTGAGAGTTTTGATGGGTGGCGGAGCCATATCCTTCTTTTGTTGTTGTTCAGGTATAATCTTTTCCTTCTTCCTGATAACCTCCTGATGTTTATGGCTTATCCATGCTTCCTGCCTGAAAACTTCACCGGTATCTGGCATGGCAGCATCCGGATTTTGCAATATAGTCATCACCATAAACAAGGCCATATTTATAAGAAACGCAACCACAACAGCCCAGAGCCAGGTAAAAAAATTTCTCCTGTTCAATATTTTCAGATAATTTTCCTTATGCCCGGTAGCCAAAAAATTACGCTGATCAAATACATTGTCTTTTCCGTTTTCAGTCATGGGCTAAACAGTTACCTTTTTAATTCGCTGACTCAATACCTGCCGCTAACGAAACATTTCTTATGCCTGCCATCCGGCACCCATCCATGACCTTTACGGCAATACCAGTGGCACTTTGGGTATCGGCAACCACCACCACAGACCCCGCCGGATTTTCAGCAAGTGCTCGTTCCACATTCGCCCTCACAGCCCGAATATCAATTTCCCGATGATCCATGAAAATCCTGTTCTCCCGGTCAATGGCAATAAGGATATTCGCCTTATCCTTTGTTACAGCCGTCGTTGCCGTGGGACGATTCACTTCAATACCGGTTTCTTTTACAAAAGAGGATGTCACCAGAAAAAAGATCAGGAGAATAAAAACCATATCGATCAACGGAGCCATATCCAACCCTGCCACAGATCGTTTTCCCCTTCTTGCCGCAGTGATATTTAACATTTTCTCTCCTCAAAAAGATCAAAAAAACAATACAAAAACAGCCAACTGCCAACTTCTGATCAAAACATTACATTAAATATTTCGTCTGAGATAATACCCTACAGCTGCTATCTTTTTTTTCAGGATGCTGGCCCGGCGTTCCAGGATGCCCTTCATACACATACCCGGTATGGCAATCATCAGACCGGTCTGAGTCGTTATCAAAGCCTCTGAAATACCGCCTGCCACGGCTCTGATATTTCCAGTCCCATAAATTGACAACACATCAAAGGTGGTAATCATCCCGGTGACAGTACCCAGCAGGCCCAGCAACGGAGCCATGGCAGCCAATACACCAATCAACCCCAAATGATCTGAAAGCCTGTGATTTATCCTGAGCACTGTTTCATCCAGGATGAATCGATCCAACCTGTTACTACTGCTTCTTCGCTGAATAAACTCAGCAACCAGCATGGAAACAATCCCCTTATAACGTGCCGGATCAGGCATCTGATTATCAGATATATGGGTCAGGGCTGTCCTGGAATCCATGTTTTTCCGGTACAGTCTTCTAAAGAAAAGGGCCCTGTCTATAATAAGAACCCACATAATCAAACTATTCAAAGCAAGGGGAATCATCACCACCCCCCCTGTATTTATATAGCCCAGAAGTTTATAGAATGGTTCCGGCAGACTCAACAGACCCTCCATTTTCCCGGTTCCGGATCAAAATATTAACCAGGGCAATACCCTTCTCCTCCAGATCTGATATTAACCGTTCTGATGCTCCGTTGAAAAGATTATGCCCCAGCATCAGGGGAATAGCCACCATAAGACCCAGCATGGTGGTGACAAGTGCCTCTGAAATACCAGCCGACATCAGCCTTGGGTCTCCGGTGCCATGCAAGGTAATCACATGAAAGGTATTAATCATTCCCGTGACCGTACCGAGTAACCCAAGTAACGGGGCTATGGCAACCAGCATACTCAAGGCGGACAGAAATCTTTCCACCCCTGGTATTTCACGAAGAATAGCCTCCTGCAGGGCATTCTCCACCTCTTCCCGACCAAAATTCGCATTCTCAAGACCTGCGGCCAACACCCTTGCCATCGGCTTGGCGGATGAGTTTCGACATATCCTGAGAGCTTCATCCTGGTTGCCACGATCAACATCTTTTTCAATTTCTGCTATAAGTGTATCCGAATCCATACGGCTTCTTAATAGAAAAACCAAGCGCTCCAAAAGAATGAATATCCCCGCAACCAACACTGCTAAAATAGGCCAGACTACCTTGCCGCCATTTTCCACCTGCTCCCATAGACTTAAAGAGTAGGTGAGCTGACGCAGTGCTCCCCCCTTGGATATATCAACAGGAACGTGATCTGATTTTCCAATAAAATATTGGTCAAGACTGGTTCGCATAACAGGGGGAGGAGGTTTTGCCAGGGCATAAAATTTTCTTTCAGAATCTGAATATGAAAGAAAACCTGTTTCCGCAGCTAAGCGGTACGCTGCGGTAAACGGGCCTATCAATAAAATATCAGCCTTAACCTCGTGACCGGACATATCAACAATTTCACCCGGCTCTATAACGACTTCACCTGTTTTTTTAATCTGCATCCGGAGAATATCCACCATGTGCCTGACATCATCCATACCGGGGAATTGCGAATTATTAATGAGAGAGTTGAGAAAAGAGGTATCTGTTTTAAAAAGTGCTGTCTGCATATTTTGTGAGACAAACGTATCAATATCCTTGGCATTCATCCGCACCACACCCACAAGCTCATGAATAACACCAACAGCCTTGTCCAGTTCTGTGGACACTGCTGTTTCTTTTTTGGAATATATAGAGGATTGCTGATGCAACTTTTTTATCTCACCCTTGAGCCTGCTATTTCCTTTTTTTAAATTTGCAATTTCCCGGGCCAGCAGATCCCTGTCCCTTATTATGATCTGCTTACTTTGTTCCGCCTCTTTTAATGCGTCATCATGTTCCTTTGCTGCTTTTTCTACAAGCTCTGCCCGGATTTCTCTTGCCCTGGTTTGCAGCACACGCATGTCATCAGAACAAGCCGTATCTACAAAGGTTACAAAACCTTGAAATATAAAACAGACCATAATATAAAAGAAAAAGGATTTTTTCATGGCAGCACCACCCTGCCAACAGGCAGCATCACCATCTCAACAGGCCTGCGTTTCAATCCCATCTCAACAGCCTGCTCAATCGGTTTATTATCTTCATTTGCCAGCCGTTCCCACCTGGACTCGGCAATATTATAAAAGCCGCATTCTTTCCTGTTCAAGGTCTGATAAAACAGATTAAGGCGGCCCAACCGAAATAATGTGACCAGCACCGGTTTTCCATCAAGCTCTATGCTTTCCTTGTTTACCTCCACTGTTGTGCCGTATTCTGCTTCAATCAAGAGCGCTTCAAGAGTTTTCCTGAACTTTTCACTTATGGTAACATCAGGATCATGCAATAATGTGGCAATACGGTCAAACCGCGTTCGTCTCTCCTTTTGCAAAAATGGTAATGTCTCAATGTCCTCTCCATACCACTGGATGGTTTCTTCAAGAAAAGGCATTATTTTAACTGAAATTTCCTTAATTCCTGAAAGTTCTTTTTCTTTTACGGAAATCCTGTCTTTTGCTGCCTGAATCTCTTTTGCCAGCCGTTCCTTTTCAGCTAACAACCCCTGCTTCTCCTGCTCTAAACTTTCCAGGACATGAATCATTTTTTCTTTATCATCCCGCCATTTTTCCTGCTGTCTCTGGGTCTTTTGTCTGATGGAGATAGATTCTTTTACCGGCCTTTCCACCTTGGTCTCAACCATATGTTCTGCCATCGACATAGATGGATTCAGGGAAATCAACAGGAAAATGATCAACAGCGTAAAACGATAATTCATGGAAATGATAACCTCGGAAAATTAAATATATTGTCCAAAACAGAACAACAGAATGATAACACTATTTATATATTCGTATGAACGAAGAGCATGTTTTTAATGAAATGTCAAGAAAATTTGTAACTACTCATGGGGTAAGCACAGCTAATGATTGCAAATCTCAATATTTGTAACTGGTTACAGGGTAATGATTATACCTGTTGCTATTTAGACCACTAGGAGGTTGTCCGAGAATAGACATTTTTTCTCAAACCAAGGCATTTTGAAAAAATAAGCACAGCCATATAGTTGATATTGCGAGCATTATTTTTTCAAAATAACATAGAGTTGGGGAAAAAGGGCATTCTCGGACAGCCTCCTAGGCACAAACGGCATTGAACGAAGAGAGCGGCGAAGCCCTTATCTCCAGTTTAGCGGGATCAGGATGAAGTTATTGTCTTGTGCGAATGCTTTTTTAACATGAAATAGAGAACCGGCACAGCCATCCGGCTGACCAGCAGGGAGGCAATCTCGCCGAACATGAGGGCTATGGCCAGGCCCTGGAAGATAGGATCAGCCAGAATAACCGAACTGCCGACAATAACGGCCAGGGCCGTAAGGAGCATGGGCCGGAAGCGGACGGCTCCAGCCTCGACAACCGCCTCGGCCAGGGGCAGGCCCTGGCGGATCCGCAGTTCTATAAAATCCACCAGGATAATGGAGTTCCGCACCACAATACCGGCACCGGCCATGAAGCCGATCATGGAAGTAGCGGTAAAAAAAGCGCCGAATCCCCAATGAGCGGGCAGGATACCGATAAGGGAAAAGGGAATGGCGGCCATGACGACCAGCGGGGTAAAATAATCCTTGAACCAGCCGACCATCAGCATGTAGATAAGGATCATGACCACGCAGAAAGCCAGGCCCAGATCACGGAAAACCTTGACGGTAATATGCCATTCTCCGTCCCATTTTACTGCTGGTTGGGCAGTTGTAAATGGCTGATTTATATTGTAAATATTTATCCTGCCGTCACTGCCCCCGTAATCGGCGGCATCAAGTTCCGCCAGGCGTTTATTCATTGCCAGGATAGCGTAAACCGGGCTTTCAACCGTGCCGGCTACATCAGCCGTAACATAGATAACCGGTTTAAGATTTTTTCGATAAATGGGCTGCTCAACCGGCGTTTTTGTAACCTTTACCAGTTCCCGCAAGGGGATAAGCGGCGCCCCGGGGTTCCGGGATGAGCGCAGGCCGATATTAAGCAGGGATTCTATTGAAGTCCGCTGGGACCGGGGCAGTTCAAGGATAATGTTAATCTCTTCCTTGTCGCCGGGCTGGTGAAAAAGGTCAATGGAGATGCCCTGCATTGCGGTCTGCACGGTTCGGGTGACCTCTTCTACGGAAATATTGTTTAAGGCCGCCTTTTCTTTATCAACAGTAATCAGCAGGCGCTTACGGGATTGCTCCCGGTACCAGTCAACATCAACTACTCCTTCGCAGGTCTCAAAAATTTGTTTTATCTCTGTTGCCAGTTTAACCCGTTCCGTATCGCCTGGGCCGTATATCTCGGCTACCAGGGTCTGGAGAACCGGGGGGCCGGGCGGCACTTCGGCCACGGCCACGGCTGCTCCGTATTTTCGGGCAATAGCGGCAAGAGCCGGGCGGACACGGACGGCAATATCGTGACTTTTCAGCTTGCGCTCATGCTTGGGCAGCAGGTTGACCTGAATATCGGCAACCGTCGGCCCTCTTCGCATGAAGTAATGGCGCACCAGGCCGTTAAAATTATAAGGTGAAGCAATACCGGCGTAAATCTGATAATTGATTACGGCTGGATCAGCCTTAATCACCTCGGCCATTTCCAGGGCCACCCTGCCGGTATGTTCCAGGGTTGATCCTTCCGGCGTATCCAGGATAACCTGAAATTCGCTCTTGTTGTCAAAGGGCAGCATTTTCACCTTGACCAGCTCAAAATAAACCATGGAACAGGCGGCAAGAAGCAGGGCGGTAATGCTCGTAAAAAAGACAAAGCGCCACATGCCGCTTGCCAGGAGCGGTTCCATGAAGCGATGGTAGAGGCGGGTAAAAAAATCGTCCGGCGCGTGACCGTCATCTTCTTCCTCCGGCTCAAGAGAACATTCAGTCGGCGTACATTTCCTGTTTAAAATCTTTACCGCGGCCCACGGCGTCACACTGAAAGCAATGAGCAGGGAAAAAATCATGGCTGCTGAAGAACCAAGGGGAATTGGCCGCATATACGGTCCCATGAGGCCACCGACAAAGGCCATGGGCATAATGGCGGCAATAACCGCCCAGGTGGCGAGAATGGTGGGGTTGCCGACCTCAATTACCGACTCAACCACGATATCTGCCAGGTTCCTGTCCCGGTTCCGGGGCAGGCGCATGTGCCGGACAATATTTTCAACCACCACTATGGCATCATCAACCAGGATACCGATGGAAAAGATCAGGGCAAAAAGGGTGATGCGATTCAGGGTATATCCATAAAGATAAAAAATCAGCAGGGTCAGGGCCAGGGTGGAAGGAATAGCCAGCATAACCACCATTGATTCCTGCCAGCCCAGAAAAAAAAGAATGAGAAGCGCCACGCCGAATACGGCTATTCCCATATGGAAAAGGAGTTCATTGGATTTTTCCGCCGCGGTATAGCCGTAATCACGGGTAATGCTGACCTTAAGATCAGCCGGAATAAGAGTGCCTTTTAAGCTGTCTACCTTTTTCAGCACCTCTTTAACCACGCTGACGGCATTGGAGCCCGGACGTTTGGCAATAGACAGGGTTACCGCGGCTTCTTCGTCATGGCCCTGGGTATCACCGTAAAGGACATAGTTATCCGGTTCTTCCGGGCCGTCAATGATAGTGGCGACTTCATCAAGATAGACAGGAGCGCCATGAAAAACGCCGACAACGATCCTGCCTGTTTCCTTGGCATTTCGAAGAAAAAGGCCGGTCTGAAGCTGAATTTCCCTGTTTGTCACCTCAATTTTGCCGCTGTAACTTTGCCGGTTGGCCTGGCGCAGGGCGGAAATGAGCCGGGTTACGGTCAGTCCGCGGGAAGAGAGAAGCAGGGGGTCAAACTGGATACGAACCTGGCGCCTGGTACCGCCGATCAGGATAGTTTCCGCCACGTTGTGAATACTCTTGACTGCGTCATCTACCTGGGCGGCCAGGCGACGCAGGGTAAAATGATCATATCCCGGGCCATGAAAGGTTAAGGCCAGGATGGGGACATCATCAATGATATGAGGTTTAACCAGCGGCGGAGAAACGCCGTGGGGGACGCGATCAAAATTAGTGGCCAGTTTCTGGTTTAACCTGACAATTGAGTTTTCCAGGTTCTCGCCCACGTAAAAACGGACAACAAGCATGCTCCGGCCCGCCATTGAAGTAGAATAGATGTACTCTACGCCAGGGAGTTCATAGAGCAGTTTTTCCATGGGAATAGAGACCCGTTCCTCCACCTCCCTGGGGGTCGCGCCGGGCATGGAGACCATGACGTCGATCATCGGCACCTTGATTTGCGGTTCTTCTTCCCTGGGCAGCATGACAATAGCCATCAGCCCGAGAAGCAGGGAAGCGATAATCCCTACCGGGGTCAGCCGGGAATCAACAAAGGCGGCTGCCATTCGTCCGGCAAACCCCGGATGAGCAAATTTCTCTTTATTCATTTGCTTCGATAATCAGGGGCCGGCCATCCTGCAAGCGGGCAGCTCCCCTGATAACAACCAGTTCACCGGGGTCTAAGCCGGCAATTATTTCAACCCTGCCGTTGTACTCGGTTCCAGTCCGAACCAACCGCAAACGGGCGCGTTTATCCTTGACCACAAAAACAATTTTCATCTGTCCTCTGATAATGAGAGCGGATTCGGCCACCAGCAGCGTGGCCGCGCTTGAATCAACCAGGGATACCCTGGCAAACTGACCGGCCCTTAAAGCCGGATCGGTCGGAATAGTGATCTTGACAGCGGCTGTGCGGGTCAGGGGATTGGCGGCCGGCGCTATCTCGCTCACTTCTCCTTCCAGGCTGAGACCTGCCGCCGGAATATTTATCGGCAGCCGGTCGCCGACCGTCACTGCAAGAAGCTGGGCCTCAGGTACCTGGGCGACAACCTGGAGTTTCCGGTTATTTTCCAGGGCCAGCAATTCCATGCCCGGAAAGGCAAGATCACCGACATGCGCTGTTTTGCTGGTAACAACCCCGGAAAAAGGAGCAGTAATGGTGGTATAGTCCAGCATGGTTTCAGCCTCCTGGCAGGCAGCCCTGGCAATGCTGACCATGTCCCGCAGAGACTTCACTGTCTCCAGGGTGGAGGCGTTTTCCTGCCACAGTTTTTCTTCCCGTTCCAGGTTACGGCGAGCCCTGGCCAGTTCCGCTGCAGCCCGTGAAAGCCTGGCCTCTATTTCATCGGCTTTGATTTTTACCAGCAGGCTTTCTTTTTCTACCTCGGAGCCCAGCACCACCGGCAGTTTGATGATCTGGCCAGATATCCTGGCCGCAATGGAGGCATGTTGCACCGCCTCCACGGTTCCAACCACATTAACCAGGGAATCGGCTGTTTCTATCTTTACCTTGTCAACAGTTACAGGGACAGGGGTAAGAGAAGCAACTGGAACTTTTTTTTCGTTTTTTTGTTCCCCGCAACCGGATAACAGAAAAAACAGGGCAAAGAGAACTATTCCGGGCGCCAGGGTTGAAGGTTTTATCATTTAACCACCTCATTTTCAGCAGCCGTCTCCGGGGAGCATTTACCGGCATACTGGGGTAAACCCATGGCCCAGCGCAGGTCGGCCAGAGCAACCTTCATATTCGACCGGGCCATACTCCGACGGACAAGAGCGTCCGTCAGCCTGGTCTCAACATCGATTAACTCGGAAGAAAGAAGCAGCCCCTCTTTGAAGCGCAGACGGCTGAGTCGGGCGCTTTCAGATGCCTGTTCTACCATTTTGTCCGTAACCAGGCAGCGCTCGGCTGCCTGGCGATAATTAAGATCAGCCTGCTTGATCTCAAGATCCATGGCTAATTTAATTTTTTTCCGCATTGCCCTGATCCTTGATAAATCCGCCATGGCCCGGGCGATATCAGCCGAGGTCTTATTGCCTTCAAAAAGCGCGTAGTTAATTTTTACTCCAGCCATCCAGGAATCGCCCTCGCCCATGCTCACATAGCCCTTATCATATTGATAAGAGGCAAAACCGTCAACTGTCGGCAGATTGCCGCCCCTGGCAGCCCGTAACCTTGCCTTTGCCGCTTCTTCGGCCGCGACAAGGCTTTTTAATTCCGGGCGCCGGGCACAGGAACGTTCAACGGGCAGCTGCTGTTCACAGTCAAACGAGGAATCGATAACCACTTTTTCCTGTTCAAGTCCCAGCAGATTTAAAAAAATTTTGCGGGCCAGCTCAAGACCGTGCCCGGCCATAATAAGATTTTCCTTTTCCTGTGATACCTGGACTTCGAGGTTAAGCAGGTCAGCCTTGAGCAGGTCGCCTGCCCGGTAACGCGATTCAGCCACGGCCAGGGAAACAGTTCCAGCCTCAAGGGCGGCCTGGCGGGCCTCGACCATTTCTCCGGCCCTGACTATGGACTGAAAGCCCCGCACCACTTCAAGGGCCAGGCGGGCCAGCACGGCCTGTCGATCCATTCCTGATTTTTTCAGGCCGGATTTTGCCGCCTCGACAGCCGCCTGATCCCGGCCCTGATTATAAATTCGGTACTCAACACCGAGCTGGAGATGCAGATCATCTGTCCGGCCGGGATTATTAAAATCAATACTGGGAGAAAAAACACCCTGGTTAAGAATATTTCCAAAAGAATAGATGGGGTTATTGGTCTGGCTGTATTGACCGGAGAGAGCCAGCCGGGGAAAATATCCCGCCCTTGCCTGGTTGACAGCAGCCCGGGCCGCGGCCATTCTCTCTAAGGCAATGTGGCTGTCAGGGCTGTTGGCCAGAGCGAAATCAACCGCAGCGCTCGCGGTCCATACTTCGGGCACCGTACTTGTCTCTTCAGCGCTTGAAACGGAAATAGAAAGAGTAAGTGAGAAACATGTCAGGCAGCATAGCAAAAAAAACAAGCCTCCTGTTTTCCGCATAATTACACCATTAAAAAAGGAGCAGAGGTTAAATCTCAGATATTAACTGCTCACCGGGCTGGACGCGGAAATATGCGGTGCCCGGTGAGCAGTTACCTTCTCGAAGGCATACCACAAAAAACAGTCTCCTGCACGATTGATATAATAGATTTTTTATAGATTTATAATTTTACATTTAAAGGGGTAGAGAAGGGTAGCTTTTACCCAGCCCGAATATTTACATAACTGGACACTCACTTCGTCATTACGGCATGACGTAATATAAGTGGCATAAGTTGTTTTTTAAACGTAATTAACGTTAATGGTAATGTATGCTCAAAAATCACACAAAACAATAAATGTAAGCGCTCCATGAACACCACCCTGCACCCGATTAAACGCCGCGATATACCTGATGTATTATCGCGAGCGTTGAAACGGGCACATGGCGGCATCCC
>JANTFJ010000059.1 GCA_024763495.1 Desulfobulbaceae bacterium
AAAAAATAATGCTCGCAATATCAACTATATGGCTGTGCTTATTTTTTCAAAATGCCTTGATTTGAGAAAAAATGTCTATTCTCGGACAACCTCCTAGTAGTTACAATGAGTTAAACGTCATGGAGAATAATATGGCAACAGCAAAGAAAACAGCGCCAGGGAGTCCCGCCGAGATCAAGGCGGAGCTTATCGCAAAATATCCGCCCAAGGTGGCCCGTAAGCGCTCGAAACAGATATTGATCAACGAGGCACTTGAAAATGAAACGCCTGAAATTACCGCTAATGTCCGGACTATACCGGGGATCATTACAATGCGCGGCTGTACCTATGCCGGTTGCAAGGGAGTTATCATGGGCCCGACCCGTGATATCGTCAACCTGGTACATGGCCCGATCGGCTGCTCCTTTTATGCCTGGTTGACCCGGCGCAACCAGACGGAACCAGGGCCGGAAGGCGAAAACTTCATGAATTACTGTTTTTCAACAGACATGCAGGACGCCGACATAATCTTTGGTGGTGAAAAAAAACTGACCCAGGCCATCCAGGAAATATACGACCTGATCCACCCCAAAGCCATAGGTGTCTTCGCGACCTGCCCGGTCGGGCTTATCGGTGATGATATCCATACAGTGGCTAAAAATATGAAGGAAAAATTCGGCGACTGTAACGTGTTTGCCTTCAGCTGTGAAGGGTATAAAGGCGTCAGCCAGTCCGCTGGCCACCATATTGCCAATAACCAGATTTTTCGCCACGTTGTCGGAGAAAACGACGAACCGAAAGAAGGCGTCTTCAAGATTAATCTGCTGGGTGAGTACAATATTGGCGGTGACGGCTTTGAGCTGGATCGAATTTTCAAAAAATGCGGTATTACCAATATTTCCACCTTTTCCGGCAACTCGAGTTATGACCAGTTCGCCTCAGCCCACCATGCTGACTTAAACTGTGTCATGTGTCACAGGTCAATCAATTATGTAGCGGACATGCTGGAAACAAAATTCGGTATTCCCTGGATAAAAATTAATTTTATAGGCTCAAGAGCCACTGCCAAGTCCCTGCGTAAAATCGCCGCCTACTTTGAAGACCAGGGATTAATTGACCGGGTGGAAGAGGTTATTGCCGAAGAAATGCCCGATGTTGAAGCAGCCCTGGCCGACGTTCTGCCCCGAACCAAAGATAAAACAGCCATGCTGTTTGTCGGGGGCTCCAGGGCTCATCATTATCAGGAACTGTTTAAAGAACTGGGCATGAAAACCCTTTCCGCTGGTTACGAGTTTGGCCATCGGGATGATTATGAAGGCCGCCAGGTTCTGCCCTTTCTCAAGGTTGACGCGGACAGCCGTAATATTGAAGAGATTGAGGTTGAGGCGGATGAAAGCCGTTTCAGGCCGCGCAAGAGCGAAGAAAAGATTGCGTCTCTGGAGGAATCAGGCATTAAATTCAAGCATTATGACGGGTTGGCTCCGGCCATGGATGCCGGTTCCCTGATAATTGACGACCTTAATCAGCATGAGGCGGAAAAGTTGGTCGAGTTGATGAAGCCGGATCTGTTTTGCGCCGGGATAAAAGAAAAATATTCTATCCAGAAACTCGGCGTGCCCATGAAACAGTTACACAGCTATGATTCCGGCGGCCCCTACGCGGGTTTCAGGGGCGCGGTTAATTTTTACCAGGAAGTTGATCGGCTGGTAAACAGCAGGGTCTGGAGCTACATGAAGCCTCCCTGGCAGGAGAATCCTCAACTCTCGGCCGCATATGTCTGGGAGTGATGGAAACTACAGCTGCAAAGCAGAGGAAAAAATATAACTATTCGTTTTAAGAGGTAATTTAATGCTGTTAAGACATACGCCAAAAGAAATAAACGAGCGCAAGGCCGTGACCATTAACCCGGCCAAGACCTGCCAGCCCGTGGGTGCCATGTACGCGGCCCTGGGCATCCACGGCTGCCTGCCGCACAGTCATGGTTCACAGGGCTGTTGCGCCTATCACAGATCGGCCCTGACCAGGCATTACAAGGAGCCCATACCGGCTGCCACCAGTTCTTTTACGGAAGGCGCTTCGGTATTCGGCGGCCAGGCCAACCTGGTCCAGGCCTTTAATAATATTTTCACGGTCTATAACCCTGAGGTAATAGCCGTCCACACTACCTGCCTGTCGGAAACCATTGGCGACGATCTGCCGCAGATCAGGAAAAAGGCCCGCAAGGAAGGAAAAATTCCAGAGGGCAAGTATGTTATCTGCGCCTCCACTCCAAGTTATGTTGGTTCCCATGTCACCGGGTTTTCCAACATGGTCAAGGCAATGACCGAATTTTCCGAAAAAACCGGCAATAAAACCGGCAAGGTCAATCTTATCCCCGGCTGGGTTGAACCCTGCGATATGGAAGAGATTAAGCGCCTGACCACAATGCTGGGAATTTCGTCTATTGTTTTTCCGGATACTTCCGGCGTACTGAATGCTCCGCTTACCGGTGAGTACAAGATGTTTCCCGACGGCGGAACCACCATGGAGGAACTGAAGGCCACCGGCGACTCGGTTGGCACCCTGGCCCTGGGCGAGTGGTGTTCCGGGGACGCGGCCCGGCAGCTGGATAAAAAACACAAGGTTCCCTGCACAGTGCTCGATATGCCCTTCGGGCTGAAGGCCACGGATCGTTTTATTAATGCCCTGCGCAACATTGCCGGGGTAAACGTTCCTGACGAAATCTGTACCGAGCGCGGTCAGCTGGTTGATTTGATTAGTGATATGCACCAGTACCTCTATCATAAAAAGGTAGCCATTGCCGGTGACCCGGATCAGGTCATTGCCATGACTGAATTTCTGGTTTCGCTTGACATGTGTCCAATCCATATTGTCACCGGTACTCCCGGCAAAAAGTTTGAAAAACGAATTAAGGAAATTACCGGGGAAATGCCTTTTGCCGGCAACGTTAAGGCCAAGGGTGATCTGTTTCTTCTTCACCAGTGGATAAAAAATGAGCCGGTAGACCTGTTGATCTGTAACACTTACGGCAAGTATATCTCCCGTGACGAGGACGTACCGCTGGTTCGCTGGGGATTTCCCATCCTTGACCGTCAGGGACACCAGTATTTTCCAACTGTCGGTTACCGGGGCGGACTCCGGCTGCTGGAAAAAATGTTGTCGGCCCTGCTTGATCGTAAGGATCGAGATGATCAGGAGCGGGATTTTGAACTGGTTCTCTAAAACAGGTGGTGAAGTGACACGGAGACGCGTCATTCTTCACCACTGCTGGAGAAGAAAAGTAAACATTCGGCTTAATGGCAAAGTAGTTATAAAACAACTGACGTATAAATGTTTGGATAGAGCCCCAGGTTTTGACTATCAAGCATGTGAGCTATATTAGTCATATGTGAGCAGGCCTGATCGTTCAAAGATGGGGTGTTATCCGAATATTTACGGAGGATATAATGATCACCTCTTCTGTTACGAATCATGAAAAAATAAATAATGAACCGGTGCCTGTTGTCGATCTTGTTTTACCGAGCGCCCCGCTGGTGAATAATAAAATTCGTTTTACCGACAGCGAGAAACCGGGTTCGGCAATTACGCCGGCAGAGGCTGTTTCCTGGATAGGAAACCTGATCAAGGCAGGAAAAGAAATCAGCAGCGTCGAGATAATCGGCCCAGGCGACGCTATGGCCTCGCCACTGATCCTGTTTTACACCCTTGACCTTTTACGAAAAAATTATCCTGAGATTAAAATCGGGCTGACCAGCCTGGGTCTTGGCGGAGCGGATCTGGCAGCGGATCTGGCAAAATATGCCATTGATCGTATCACGATCACGGTTGATGCTGTTGATCCTGAAATTGTCAAAAAAATATATGCCTGGGTGCGGCCCGGCAAAAAAACTCTTCCCCTGGCAGCTTCTGCTCCGCTGTTGGTTGCCGCGCAACAGGAGAGTGTCGCGGCCCTGGCGCAAGCAGGCCTTAGGGTCAGGATTCAGACCACGGTATATCCGGGAATTAATGATCTTCATATCGAAGAAATTGCCGGAAAAATGGCAGGGGCGGGAGCCTCATCCATTGTTATCCTTCCCTTTATCATGGCTGATTCAGGAGAAGAGACAAATGAAGAGGTCAGTAAATCCTGTGATAGCGCGGCCCTGGCTGCCGCCCGGCAACGGGCAGCCGGTTTTCTGGAGCTTGACAAAAGCAATACAGATCCCTTTGCGCGGTCGCTGACCAACCTGACTGCAACTACAAATGATTTAATTCCCGGAGCCAAATTACCTCAACCGACCAAAGAACGGCCTAATGTGGCTGTTGCCAGTTCAAACGGCATGGACGTTGACCTCCATCTCGGCCAGGCCCGGCAAATGCTCATTTACGGGCCGCGAGATGACGGCCTGGCCTGCCTGCTGGAGGCCCGGCAGATCCCGGAGGCCAGGATCGGAACTTCACGCTGGCAGGCGCTGGCCGACAACTGCCTGTATGACTGCTTTGCCCTGCTGGCTGCCAATGCCGGAGAAGCCCCTAAAACAACGCTGGCAAAGCTGGATATCAAGGTCATCATCAGTGAAGAAAATATCGAGGGAACGGTGGATGTGTTATATGGGGGCGGCAAAAAAAAGAGATGTTAACAGGTAAATTTTTTAAAACATGAGGAGAACAACATGGCTATACCAGAACGCCTGATCATTGTTTGTCAAAGTTTTCGGGTAAAAGGAGACAAAAAAGGACTCTGTCACAAACAGACCGATGGTTTTCTGCAATATATTGAAGAAGAGATCCTGGATCGAGGCCTTGATTGCATGGTCAGCGCCACTACCTGTCTCAAACAATGTGAAAAAGGGCCGATCATGGTGATCCAGCCGGAAAACTGGTGGTTCGGCAAGGTTGACAGTGAGGATGCTATTGACTGCATTCTCGATGGCCTGGAAGATGGCGAACCGGCAAAAGAGTACCAGCTTCCTGCTTGATCTTCGAAAAATAACAATGAATGATAATGGCCAATATCTTATCCGCCGAGGTCATGCCGCTGATTTGCCTGATCTGCTTTTTTTATTGAAACAGCTCTTTGCCGTTGAAAAAGATTTTTCTTTTCAACGGAAACGTCAGCTGCAGGGCCTGCGATTGATGCTTGCCGATACAAGGAGCATTGTTCTTGTCGCGGAACAGGAGAACCGGGTTATCGGCATGTGTACAGGTCAACTGTTGATATCAACGGCTGAAGGAGGGCCGGCTGTTCTGGTAGAGGATCTTGTCATTTTTCCAGACCGGCAGGGAAAAGGAGTCGGCAGGTTGCTCATGCGGGCCATGTCATCCTGGGCTGAAACAAACGGAGCGACGCGCATGCAGTTGCTTAGTGATCGCAACAACGGCTCGGCCCTGAAATTTTACCAGAAAACAGGCTGGCAGCTGACCGAGCTTATCTGTCTGCGTAAAATCTTTAATGAGGGGTAACTGCTCACCGGGCACCGAATCTTTCCTCGATCAGGCTGGCTTACGTATAACCACATACGCTGCGCCAGCCTGATCACGAAAATATCCGGCACCCTGTAACCAGTTACAGTTCTATGTTTTTCACGGTTATGAGTCTTAAGGTGTGAGTAGTTACTAATGAGGCATAATCAGATGACGGCACAAACTGTACAGACAGTACAGGTTGATCTCTACCCCATGCAGGAAATCGATGGTTGGGAGGAGTTTCTCGAGGATGGTGAAGGCTACTTGAAAACAGCTGTCGGAGCCCATGCCCGGCGCCGGGATATATTCACCCCGGAAATTCTTTACAATATTATTGCCATGGCTATTGAAAAATTCGTCATGGCCGCCTTGATGCGCCACGGAGCCTTGCCCTGTAACCACACCATGGGTGACCTGGTCATGGCCATGGATACGACCTTTCCCGACAGCATGGGAGATATCAGGGAGAAATTACTTGAACTGGATAAATACCAGGAAATCTGTGACCTTGACACCTATCTGATCAGGCCGCCGGACATGGATGAAATTCCGCTGATGCTCAACCTGGCAAACAGGCTTAGGGCCCTGATTGTCGGTAAATTGTTGTAACAGAGAAATAAATCCGGCTGCCTGTCGGCCCAGTTTGAGAAGGCTAAATTATATAGAGAAAAAAAATCAGGAGAACCAGATGTCTAAAAAAAGCGTAGAAGATTTGTTGATTGCCGGTGGTGAAGATAAACATGTACGGGCCAGGTATGACGCCCCGTCAACCATGGAAGAATTTGTTGTTCTGGCAGCCTCGGATGGTTATGATTTTACGGTGGAGGAACTCGCGACCGTTCTCCAGGAATCAGGAGATGTCTTTGACAAGCACGGCAATCCGCCGAAACGTTCGATCTGGTGGACATAGAACTGTTACGTAACAATTTCCGTAAATTCGATAAATTGGGGCTGGATATGGAAACAACAGCATTAAAAGATCGGGAAGATCAGATACATATAAAGGGAGAAACTCCTTTAAATATCGTCTGTAACAAAGACAGCCTGGCAGGAGCGGTCAGCCAGCGGGCCTGCGTGTTCTGTGGTTCCCGGGTGGTTTTATATCCCATTGCCGATGCCCTGCACCTGGTTCACGGCCCTATTGGCTGTGCTGTCTATACCTGGGACATTCGTGGCGCCCTTTCTTCCGGAGCAGAGCTGCACCGTCTCTCTTTCTCCACTGATCTGCAGGAGATAGATGTTATCTTCGGCGGTGAGAAAAAACTCCGTAAGGCCCTGATCGAATTAATAGACCGACACGGCCCCAAGGCTGCCTTTGTCTACTCCACCTGCATTGTCGGCATTATCGGCGATGACCTGGACGCTGTCTGCCGAACCGTTGAACAAGAGAAAGGTATCCCGGTTATTCCGGTCAAATCGGAAGGATTCAAGGGCAATAAACGGGCCGGGTACCAGGCAGCCTGTGATGCCATGGCCCGGTTGATCGGTACCGGCGACACTTCGGATATTTCCAGGTTTTCCCTGAATATTCTCGGTGATTTTAACCTGGCCGGCGAAATTTGGATGATTCGCGATTATTACGAGCGGATGGGTATCCAGGTCGTTGCGAACATAACCGGCGATGGCCGGGTTGATGACATCAGGCGAGCCCATGGCGCCAGCCTGAATGTTGTCCAATGTTCGGGCTCCACCATGCACCTGGCCAACATGATCGAGGAGCGCTACGGCGTACCATCCATGCGGGTTTCTTATTTCGGGATTGAGGATATGTCCGAGGCGCTCTACGATATCGCCCGTTTTTTCCGGAAGCAGTTTCCTGATGATCCGGAGGCAGGGGCGATCATGGAGCGGACCAGGGAGCTGGTTCGGGAAGAGGTTCAGGCTCTTGTGCCGCAGCTGAAAAAATACCGCAAGGCCCTGGCCGGTAAAAAAGCAGCTATTTACGTGGGTGGTTCGTTCAAGGCCTTCTCTCTGGTCAAGGCCTTTCGCCTGGTAGATATGCGGGTAGTCCTGGTCGGCTCCCAGACAGGCACTAAAGAGGATTATGAGGAACTTGAGGCAATTACCGATCCCGGAACCATTATTGTTGATGACTCCAACCCCCTGGAATTGACCTCGTTTCTCAAGGAGAAAAGCGTTGATGTCTTTGTCGGCGGGGTTAAAGAACGGCCTATTGCCTATAAGCTCGGAATCGGCTTCTGCGACCACAACCATGAGCGCAAAGAAGCACTGGCAGGTTTTGCCGGCATGCTTAATTTTGCCCGTGAGGTTTACTCTTCGGTCATGAGCCCGGTCTGGCGTTTTGTTCCACGTAAATAATGAAGTAACTACTAACGGAGAGGGAGTCATGACAAAAAATCGTCCCAACTATGTTTCCACCACCAATGCCTGCAAATTGTGTAAACCCCTCGGAGCCTGTCTTGCTTTCAAGGGAATTGAGGGCACGGTTCCTTTTCTGCATGGTTCCCAGGGCTGCGCTACTTATATGCGGCGTTATATTATCAGCCATTATAATGAGCCTGTTGATATCGCCTCTTCTTCGTTGTCCGAAAAACACGCGGTCTATGGGGGTGGCCCCAACCTGAAAACGGGCCTGACTAATGTAACGGAAAAATATCGCCCCCGAATGATCGGTATTGCCACCACCTGCCTGACCGAAACCATTGGCGACGATGTCTCCATGTATCTGGATCAGTACCAAAAAGAAAACCGGAAGAACAAGGAGATGCCTGACTTTGTCAACGTCTCGACTCCAAGCTACTCCGGAACCCATATGGAAGGATTTCACGAGGCTGTCTACCAGGTAGTAAGTCAACGGGCGGCAGGAGGCTCCGCAACCCGAACCATCAACCTGTTGCCGGGGTTTGTTTCTTCGGCTGATTACCGGTGGCTCATGGAGGTAATGGCTGATTTCGGCCTTGACTGTACCATGCTGCCGGATCTTTCAGCAACCATGGACGGCCCGGCCCTGCTCGAATATGAAAAGGTTCCGACCGGCGGTACTCCCCTGGCAGCGATAAAGGCGATGGGAAGATCAAGAGCCACTATAGAATTCGGGCGGACAGTGGCCGACCATGAGAGCGCTGGCGCTGTACTGGCCGAAAAATTTGAAGTAGGCAATTACCGGCTTGGTCTGCCCATCGGTATCGAAGAAACAGATCGCTTCTTTAACCTGCTCTGTGAATTAAGTGGTAGAGATATCCCTGAAAAATATGAGGGGGAACGTGGTCGCCTGGTAGACGCTTACGTGGATGGCCACAAGTATATTTTCGGCAAAAAGGCCATTGTTTACGGCGAGGAAGACCTGGTAGTCGGCATTAGCGCTTTTCTGGCCGAAATCGGTATCTTTCCCGTTCTCTGCGCCTCGGGCGGAACCTCGGGACGCCTGGGTAAATCCATTGTCGAGGTTACAGGCGATATCCTGGCCACCCAGCCTGAAATTCATGAAGGAATGGATTTTTTCGATATAGCTGAAATGGCGGAGGCTCTTGAACCTGATCTTATCGTCGGCCATTCCAAGGGCTATCCTTTGGCCAGGAAAATGAATATTCCTCTTATCAGGGTAGGTTTTCCCATCCACGACCGGGTCGGGGGGCAGCGTGTTCTCCACCTTGGTTACAATGGCGCTCAACAGTTGTTCGATACCATAACCAACGCGGTTATTGCTCAAAAACAGGCCGACTCATCGGTCGGTTATTCATACATGTAACCAAACGCCGAATTCTTTTTCAGCAAGGAGAAAGATCATGACAATAAATATTGATTTTAATCGTCATCCATGTTTCAACGCCGGGGTTAAAGGCCGATATGGCCGGGTTCATCTGCCGGTTGCCCCCAAGTGCAATATTCAGTGCAATTACTGCAACCGCAAGTATGACTGTGTCAATGAATCACGTCCAGGGGTCACCAGCACGGTTCTTTTGCCGGAACAGGCCCTGTACTATATGGGCAAGGTGCTGGAAAAGGAACCGCGTATCTCCGTGGCCGGTATTGCCGGGCCCGGTGACCCTTTTGCCAACGCGAACGAAACCTTAGAGACCATGCGGCTTATCCGTAATAAATTCCCGGAGACCATTCTCTGCCTGGCCTCCAACGGTATGAACCTGGCCCCCCATGTCCCGGAACTGGCGGAAATAGGGGTTTCCCATGTGACTGTAACCGTTAACGCGGTAGACCCGGATATAAGCGCGAATATATATTCCTGGGTACGGGACGGCAAGATACTCTACCGCGGAGTACAGGGAGCCCGATTATTACTCGCCCGCCAGCTCAAATCCATTAATGAGTTAAAAAAACACGGGATTACGGTAAAGGTTAATACCATCGTCATTCCGGGAATTAATGAACATCATGTTGTTAAGGTAGCCCGAACCATGCAGGGCCTTGGGGTGGATCTGCTCAACTGCATGGCCATGTTGCCCAACCCGGATACAGTTTTTGCCGATATCGTTGAACCGTCAAAGAGCGAAATGGCGGAAGTCAGGAACCTGGCGGAAAAATATCTGCCCCAGATGCGCCACTGTACGCGTTGCCGGGCCGATGCCGTCGGCCTGCTTGAAGATGACCGGACTGAAGAGATGCGGGGCTGCCTGTCGGCCTGCGCCGGTCTGCCGAAATATTCCGAGGCAACCAGACCTTACGTGGCGGTTACCAGCCTGGAAGGAGTTCTCGTCAACCAGCATCTCGGTGAAGCGACCCGCTTCCAGATATGGGGAGAAGATGAGGATAACGGCTATAAGCTGATTGAGGAAAGACCGGCCCCTGCTCCGGGTGGAGGTTCACGGCGCTGGCTTAATATCAGCCGTATCCTTGGTGACTGCCGGGCCATTTTAGTTAATGATCTTGGCGATACCCCCAGGAAAATTTTGCAGGAAAAAGGTATCCGACCGGTTACCATGGCCGGTTTTATTGAAAATGGACTCGAAGCTGTGTTTACCGGCAAAGGCCTGAGCCAGCTTCAGGGTCGAACGCGTAAATGCTCCTCCAAAGGGGAATGCGCGGGGGCCGGAACCGGCTGTGGCTGATAGCTACTTATCTCTTTTAGTCCCTTAGAATTAATTTTCGTGTTTTTTATGGCAAGAAATTGAAAACTTTCTTTGAAATAAACAACTTGCATCTACTGTTAAGGGACTTA
>JANTFJ010000060.1 GCA_024763495.1 Desulfobulbaceae bacterium
CTATAGTGAACACGCCGAAACGAACAAATCTGGGGCACTATCCGAACATTTAAAGGGGTAGAGAAGGGTAGCTTTTACCCAACCCGAATATTTACCACGCCCTGCAATAATACATTAATATATCGCAGGATTGAAACGGGCACATGGCGGCATCCCTGAAACGCTTACAGGCCGTGCCTTCTCAAAAGTCAAGGTGTGGTTTATTGATCGCTATCGAATGGTGTACCGGTTGCAAAGTCAAAGTTTATACCCAACAGTAACTACTCAAGGGGGTAGGCACCTAATATTCGCTAACCACTTAATTTGTAACTGTTTACAGGGTGCCGAAGATTTTCGCGATCAGACCGGCGCAGCATACTGGTGCTATGTAAGACAGCCTGATCGCGGGAAGAGGTAAGCACCCTTAAAAACAGGGCATAAACTTCGACTCCGTTCGGTACCCTGTGAGCAGTTACACCCAAAAAAGACAAAAATGAACCAATTGCCATATTCCAGCCGCATCCTGACGGTTACTGATCTTACCCGCTCTATCAGGGGCTTGCTTGAAACAGAATTCCCCTTTGTTACGGTCAAGGGAGAAATATCAAATCTCAGGACTCCTTTTTCCGGCCATAGCTATTTCATATTAAAAGACCGGAATGCCCAGCTTAAAGCAGTACTGTTCAAAGGACAGAAACGCTACCTTGAGGAAAATCCCCAAGAGGGTAGACAGGTTATCTGCAGGGGAAGAATTTCTCTTTATGAGCCCAGGGGAGAATACCAGCTGATTGTTGATTTCATTGATTTTCACGGAATCGGCGATCTGCAGATTGCCTTTGAAAATCTTAAAAATAAATTGGAGGCTGAAGGGCTGTTTGCTGAAGAAAATAAAAAACAACTCCCCTTCCTGCCGGCAGGGATATGTCTAATTACCTCGCCTCAAGGGGCGGCGGTTCATGATTTTTTAAAAATTTCCGCATCCCGCTTCCCGGCAGTGCCGATTGAAATTTTTCCGGTTGCCGTACAGGGTGAAGAAGCTGCCGCTGAAATAGCCCAAGCCTTGAAAATGGTAAACAAACAACAAAGGGCTGAGGTTATTGTTCTATGTCGGGGCGGCGGTTCCATTGAAGATTTATGGGCATTTAATGAAGAAAAAACTGCCAGGGCAATTTTCAATTCAAAAATTCCAATAGTTACGGCTGTTGGCCATGAAACAGACTTTACCATTGCCGATTATGTTGCCGACCGGCGGGCTCCAACCCCGACTGCGGCAGCCGAAGTTGTTCTGCCTGATCGACTCACCCAGCTCCACAAAGTACGGATTACTGAAAAAAGATTACTCATGGCCATTAACAACCTGCTGAGAAATCTTCAACAACAGGTAAAAATGCAACGTCACCTTCTGGGCGATCCATCTCAGCTCTTTGATCATTTTCGTCTCAAAATTGATAACTGTCAAATATTGATGGTGCAGGCGGTTAACAGTGACTTGAACTCAAAACGCTGGCTGCTGGCAAATCTTAATGGAAAACTTATGGCTCACAACCCGACAGAACGACTGAGCCGACAACAACAGAACATAGCGGAATTAAGCAGAAAGTTAAGGCATAGCATGCTCATGCGACTTGAACAGAGAAAAACACAACTTAGTAGAACAACGACTTTACTGGAGGCTGTCAATCCCTTAAGCGTTCTCGGTCGCGGTTACGCAATTGTCCGCTCAGCCGATGATGAACAGATTATCCGCAACAGCAACCAAGTGAAAAAAGGTGAAAAAATTACAATTTTACTGCGCAGGGGAGAGTTGGCTGGAGAAGTTACTGATATAATCAAGGAGGGTGATGCCGGCAAGCCTTAATTGTCAGGTAATGCTTCGCCCAACCTGGGATACAATTTCACAGAAAAGGAAAATAATGACGGCATATCATAGAGTTAAAGTGCATACAGGGTGGTGTTCATGGAGCGCTTACATTCTAAGGGACTAATTTGTAACTGTTTACACGGTGCCGAAGATTATCGCGATCAGACTGGCGCAGCATACTGGTGCCCCGTCCCATAAATTTTGACGGGTTTTCTGGCAATTTATTATTGAAATTGCTACCCCATGTGAATGATTACGCACAATCGACAAAGGGGATCCTGGTCAGGCTCTATTGTGTAGGGGGGCTCATTGCGCACCTTTTGTCCCACTGGTGTTATGTAAGACAGGCTGATCACGGAAATATGCGGTGCCCTGTGAGCAGTTACTCAGATGTGTTAAATTGTATTAAATTGCGGCCAGCAACCACAAAATTAAATCGTTGATAAATGGTCGGGATGAGAGGATTTGAACCTCCGACCCCTTACTCCCGAAGCAAGTGCTCTACCAGGCTGAGCCACATCCCGACCCACAATACAAAAACGAAACACGGAGAAGCATAATAACTTCTCCGTGTAAATTCTACCCTGCTGAACCAGCATGGCTGGATCAAATTTTTTCCTGCCATCCCAGTACATGAAAATACGAGTTGTGCTTCCCGGTATTTCCGGGGTATTTTCATCCCGCACCTCACGGTGTCGGAGTTTATGCCCTGTTTTTAAGGGTGCTTACCTCTTTGTCCATTTGAGTCTGCTTGAATAACACCAGCATGCTGCACAGGCTCAGGGAAGCGAGGAACGAGAGTCCGAATGAACAGGTAGCACCCCTGCAAGACAGGGGACAAAAACTTCGACTCCGAATTTAAGGCACCGGTAAACGCTTACAGGCTTGAGTTTTGCGAAGATTTGCTCCTTAGCTGAACGGTTACTTTTCCCGGTAAATTATAAAACAAGTTTTTAAAAATCAATCTATTTAACCGCTTCTACCAGCTTACTGCCTGGTTTAAAACGGGCAACCTTACGAGCAGCTATCTGAATTTTTTCTCCAGTCTGCGGATTACGTCCCTGCCTGGCGGCTCTCTCGCTTATGGAAAATGTACCAAAGCCGACCAATGTTACCTTATCTCCACTGGACAAGGCATCAGTAATTGCTTCCTGCATACCAGTTAGTGATTTTTCGGCAGCAGCCTTACTTATATTAGCAGCAGAAGCCATTCTGTCAACCAACTCAGCCTTATTCATACTCTCTCCTCCTTAAAATTCTTTTATAATATGGCAGGTTACGATTTTTTTTACGTAAAATATACCTGTTATTTCTTACCCGCTAAAACAGCACCTCATCTTTGCCCATTTGAGCCTGCTTGAATAGCACCAAGAGGCTGTCCGAGAATGCCCTTTCTGCGGAGTCTCGTACCTCGCTTACCTGCCCAACTCTGTGTTATTTTGAAAAAATAATGCTCCGGAAAGAGAGCTGGCGAGACTCCGAGATATCAACTATATGGCTGTGCTTATTTTTTCAAAATGCCTCGGAGTCTGGCGCTTACCTGATTTGAGGAAAAATGTCTATTCTCGGACAACATCCTGGTCATACGTAAGTCAGCCTGCTTGCGGAAAGAGGTAAGCACCCTTAAAAACAGGGGCATAAACTCCGACTCCGTTCGGTGCCCTGTGAGCAGTTACGAATAGTTATATAAATTTATGAATTGTTATTCATTAATATGATAATCGCAAGTGAAAAAACAAAAATTTACAAATCAACTTCATATTAACTTCTACAGAAAAACTCTGCTTCTCCACCTTTAAACCAAATAAAAAAATTAAAACAGAATACCCGGTCGGGCAGAAAGTTCAAGAAAAACTTTAGGCAAATGCAGCTTTGAAAAAAAAATTCTCACCCGTGATATTATTTCCCGACTGAGAAACCGGTCAGTATCACCGCTGACCAGAATAACCAGAGCTGCATCGTCAAGCAACTTAACCCGGCAGCCGGCAAAGCCCAGTCCATTAAGAAAATTCTCTGCCTGGCTGACTAATGCCAACTGTTTTTCAGTAATTTTACGACCAAATGGAATTCTGGTTGCCAGGCAGGAAGAAGAAAAAGCATTCCAGCATGACAAGCCAAGCTCTCGGCTCAAGCGGCGCACCATTACCTTATTAAATCCTGCCTCTACCAGCGGCATCCTGATTTCCAGCTCTTTGATTGCTTTTAAACCAGGCCGGTCAGTATTGAGGTCATCAGTATTAGTGCCATCCATCAGACAGACATCGGTCGAAAGAACATTAAGAAAGCATTGATACATCTTTTTCTTACAAATATAGCAACGCTCATGAAAATTTTTAGAAAAATTATTATCCGCAAGGGGGGCAAAATCTACACATTTCAACCTGGTTCCCAGCTGACTGACAAACTTCCTGCCCTGCTCAAGCTCTGCAGCAGGCATCAATACGGAAGAAGCCTGCAGGGCAATAACATTTTTGCCCAGAACTTCCACTGCTGCTGCCAGAAGTAAAGAACTGTCAACTCCCCCGGAAAAAGCTACAGCCGCCTGCCCCATATCTCTCAAAATGGCACAGAGTTTTTTATACTTATCAAAAAGAGAATCGTCCTGAAAAATTAAATATCACCTATAAACTTGACAGGTTCAGACAAGATGAACTGACCGGATTTTATCCATTCCCGCAGGATTTCGGCAATCTCGCGGGCTCGTACTACGCTGGAGAGAGGAGCAGTGGTAACCTGACGGCCATTAACCTCGATCTTCCCGCTTTTCAACTGAGCATAACTGACCTCGCCATAATTACGATTTACTCCATGCGAACAGTCATAAGAATAATCGACTACCTGGGTCATTATTTCCGCGTCCGACACCCCGGTATAGCCGGCAATTTCTTCATTCAAAACAGGAATCGGCACCCCGACCCCTACCGCTATAGTAGTACCATACCCCTGCATTGAAATGCCCTTGATCCACCGATCAGACATCTGCTTTAACTCCCCCTGAACCATCAGGGTTCCGGCCGGACGGCAGGGAGTCTGGTTGGCCAGCCGCAAGGCCTTGGGATTATGCTGAGTACCATGCCAGGTAATGTAACCAATCCCACCGCCAAGAAAAATTTTACTGCCCAGTCCAATGGTTTTATATAATGGATCATTAAGCAGCGGACTTAATTCCCCGGCTGTGGCATAATTGGCATTTTTTGCTCGAGGCCGCAGGGTTCCCATGTATGTATAAATTGTCTTATCAGACAAATTAACAGCGCAGTTATAATTTTGATAACAATTACGGGGGTTAACCAACAAAGCGTCAGGCAGATCAGCCAGGGTTATTTCCTTTTCCATAATTGTGTTAGGATAGCAGTCAGTACCATAGGCCACTGCTTTTAACATCACCTTTTTACCAGCCAGCAGGTCTTCAATAACATGGCCGCCGCCATAACGGAACTCGCCGGGAAAGACTTTATTCAGGGGATCATCCTCAGCCGGTTCCGCTCCGCCGAGAAAAATATCAACAGCAGCCAGGCCGGCATAGGCAGGGACATTATTAAGCCAGACCTTAGCAGCCTTAATTGTCGGAATAGTCTGGCCGAAATTTAAAAACGCTCCGGAAGAACACATAGGCGAAAATGTTCCCGTGGTTACCACATCAACCCGCCGGGCAGCCTCTTCCGCTCCATTTTCTTTGACAACACCAACCATTTCCTCAGCCGTGACAACCACTGCTTCACCGGCCTTAATTCTGGCATTTATCTCGGCAAAAGTCTTATTTACCTTATGTTCACTCATAATATATAGTCGTTATGATCCCGTCAAACATTGCATTATTATTGCTTTACTTCTGAAAAGCTGAAACAACAAACAAAAACCTGGTGTACTTTATTGAGCGCTGTCACCGGATGCTTTCTTACTCCATAACGGAAATAACTTTATGGCCGGCAGATTCAAGCTCTTTAATTATCGGTTCAGGATCACATTTTTCCAGACGGAAATAATGCACCTTGCGTCGTGAGGCATGATTCTCTATAGCAACGCTGATTATCTCCCCCTTGTTCTCGTTGATAATCCTGGTCACTTCTTCCAGGCCGCCCTGCTTATTGACTACCACATCCAGACGAGTAGATGTTTTGAACAGGCCCATGACTTCAATAAAAGCGGAAAGCAGGTCACTGGCAGTTATAATACCTACCAGCTTTTTTTTATCTAAAACCGGTAACCCGCCGATTTTAAAATCATATATCAACTTAGCAGCAGTCTCAATACTGGCGTTGGCATTAACGGTAATCGGATTTAATACCATAACCTGATGAACTGGAATATCTTCCACCATAGAAGGAAAGGAGAACTGGCGTAAATCACTTTCCGTAATAAAGCCGACAAGTTCACCCTCTTCTACAACAGGCAGATGACGAATACCATTTTTTTTCATCAGGCTGTCTGCGTCTTGTAAAAGTGCTGTCCGACCAACAGTAACTGGATCTTTCTTCATCCAATTTTTTATTTTCATGGCTGACCCCGAATAAAAAATATCGTGTAACTGTTCAGCTGCACTTCATCTGCGCACGATCAGCCTGTCTTACATAACTAAGAGTATGCCGCGCCAGCCTGATCGAGCACAGCTAAAGCACATCTGAACAGTTACAGCACAATAGCTTAAGTAGCTTTTTGCCCTTTGCTGAACAGTTAGCAGATATCGTAACTATTCAGCTAAGAGCTTAAGTAAAAATAACTTAAACATCTTGCAACTCACCTAAATCTGAGCGCAATACTGTATAACTTATTTTTACGTAAACCCTGAGAGCTCACTCAAAAATAAATATAACTATTCAGGCAGGGGCGGAAAAACGCCGCAACCATTGTGCTGTAACTGTTCAAATGTGCCTTAGATTTGTTCATTATTGGTACGGTAGAATACTTTAGACATAATTTCAAGATGGAATAGAGTAATTATCAATTTTTTCTAAGAAAATCATATTTTTCAATACGAAGCTTGACGAGAAACCACTAAGGGGGTAAATGTGAAGTTTTGTATTTTTTTATATATGGGACTAAGCAACAACAGCCAGCGCTCAACAATGTACCCCCGGATGACAACCCCCATAACTGTAAGGAATTCTGGGACGCGGCCATGTGCGTGCTCCAGACCCTGCGATAATACATCGGTATATCGTGAGGTTGAATCGTTCAGGGTGGTGTTTATGGAGCGCTTACCAACAACAATAAACCCTGACTGAATACTTCAATAATATTCCCACAAAACAAAACAAATTTAATGCCGGAAAACAAAGAAAACCTACTGAAAATACGTGACCGAATCGATGAAATCGACAATACATTTCTGGATCTGCTGAAAGAACGACTCAAATGCGCCAGAAAAATAGGTCAACTAAAATCCCGGGATAAGCGGGCGAAATGGGATCCGTTACGGGAAAGGCAAATATACGACAGGCTGTTCAGGCTTAATGACGGAGAATTCCCAAAGCAGCCCCTTTACAGCATCTTTCACGAAATAATAACTACCTGCCGACTGTCCCAGAAATCAATCGAAGTGGCTTACCTGGGCCCGGAAGCAACCTTTTCCAACCTGGCGGCAGTAAAATATTTCGGTCATTCCGCTGAATATGTCCCCATTGAAACCATTGAAGATATTTTTTATGAGGTTGAACGGGGACGGGTGCAGTACGGCATAGTTCCCCTGGAAAACTCTATTGAGGGCGCGGTTACCTCATCCCTTGATGCCTTCATGAAATCAAATGTAAAAATCTGCGGGGAAGAATATCTTGGCATTACCCACAACCTGGTAAATCATTCCGGCAACATTGAAGATGTCAAACTGGTAGTTTCTCACTCCCAGCCCCTGGCCCAGTGTCGGCAATGGCTGCGTAAGCATCTGCCCGGCATCCCTACCCAGACAGTTTTCAGCACCGGAGTAGCTGCCAGGATGGCTGCCGACGACCCAACGGTAGCAGCAATTGCCAGTTCTCTGGCCATCAAGACCTACCAACTCCAGATTGTTGTCAAAGGAATTGAAGATTACAGCGGCAATACTACCCGCTTTGTCCTGATCGGCCAGGAATCACCATCAAAAAGTGGTCGGGATAAAACGTCGCTGCTGTTAAGTTTTAATGACCGGCCCGGAGCTTTAAACGACACTTTGAGCATCCTGGCCCGCCGTAATATAAATTTAACCAGGATTGAATCCCGCCCCATAAAGGGCGAGGCTGGAAAATATTTATTTTTCCTCGACCTTATCGGCCACATTGAAGATGGCATTATCGAAGAAGGATGTGAACGACTCCAGGAATCATGTTATTACTTTGAATGGCTCGGTTCCTATCCCCAGGCCAGAGAACTAACCCCCAATCCGTGACATCCGGCCATGGCAGTTACCGCTGCCGTCCGCCGGCAGGGCATGTGATTCAGGTTTTTTTAAAATCGTCAGGGCAATGGCCCGGCGGATATCATCATCGGCAGCACCGGAACGGATAAGCTGTTTTATGTCTGTTTCTTCATCAATGAGCAGGCAGGGCCGCAGGCTGCCATGGGAGGTAAGACGCAGTCGATTACAGCGGTCGCAGAACTTGTGGCTGATAGGGCTGATAAAACCCAGGCTGCCCCGACTGCCGGCAAAACGATAAATTCGGGCCGGGCCGTCAATGTTTGTGGCTGATATCGGTCGCAAATCACCAAGTTCGGTCAATCTTTCTATCATTTCTACAGTGGGAATATACTTTTCCTTTTCCCAGGCCGTATCCCGGCCAATGGGCATAAACTCGATGAAACGAACCTGGATATCTCTATCCATCGCCAGGCGGCCAAAATCGAGCAGTTCATCATCATTTATATGGCGCATGGCGACCATGTTAATTTTAAGTGGCGCAAAACCAAGTTCTTCGGCCAGGTTAATTCCCTGCCAGACCCGATGAAAATAATCCCGTCCGGTTATCTGTTTATAACGCTTCGGCCTCAGGGTATCAAGACTGATATTAAGTTTACGGATGCCGCAGTTATAAAGCTGTTTCGCATATTGGGGCAACATTATACCATTGGTGGTTATACGAATATCATCAAGACCGTCAATGACTGTCAACCTTTCGATAAAACTAATAATATCTCGACGGACTAAAGGCTCTCCCCCGGTGATTCTGACTTTTCTTATTCCCATACCGACCGTAATTTTGATAATTCGCAGTAACTCTTCATATCGCAAAAGTTCACTGCAGGCCAGTTTCTCGGAAATTTCCCTGGGGGTACAATACAGGCAGCGCAAATTACACTGATCCGTTACGGAAACCCGCAGGTATGAAATAGTCCGGGAAAAAAGATCGATCATCCCCTGCTTTTCTCCGGTTGCATTGTCTGGTTTTTTATTTATGATAGAGGACATTATTTTTTTACACCCTTAACCCCTTATTCCCCTCGACAACCGGGGAACAGCCCAAGGTGGGCAGCCTGTAATGATTATTCTCGGCATCGAAAGTTCATGTGATGAAACAGCGGCCGCAGTGCTGAAAAACGGCAGGGAATTAATGGGCAATGTAATCAACACCCAGATTGCCATCCACAGCAAATACGGCGGCGTGGTGCCGGAACTTGCTTCACGTAAACATCTGGAAAACATTTATCCTGTAGTCAACGAGGCTCTTTCCCAGGCCGGAATTACATTGGACATGCTTGACGGCCTGGCCGTGACCCAGGGGCCGGGGCTGGTCGGTTCGCTGTTGATAGGACTTTCCTTTACCAAGGCCATTTCCCTGGTAAAGGGCATCCCTTATGTCGGGGTCGACCACATGGCAGGGCACCTGCTTTCGATTTTTCTGGCTGAGAAAAAACCAGAATTCCCCTTTATTGCCCTGGTGGCGTCCGGAGGTCATTCCAGCATCTTCCTGGCTCATAGTGCCACCAGCTTCAAACTGTTGGGCCGCACCAGGGATGACGCGGCAGGTGAAGCTTTTGACAAGGTGGCAAAACTACTTGGCCTTCCATATCCGGGAGGGCCGGAAATCAGCAAACTGGCCGCTGAAGGCAACCGGGAGGCCATTGCCTTTCCCCGATCCTGGCTGGAAAAAGAGAGTCTTGATTTCAGTTTCAGCGGTATTAAAACCTCAGTGGCTAATTATGTCAATCAACGACGGCAAAATAATAAAAAATTAGCCGTCGCGGATATCTGTTCCTCGTTCCAGGAGGCCGTAGTTGATGTATTGGTTGAAAAGGCCGTTAAAGCGGCAAAAAAAAGTGGTATAAAAGAAATTGTCCTGGCCGGCGGAGTGGCTGCCAACCCCAGGCTGAGGGAACATTTAAGGAACAGAGGAGCTGACGAAAATTTACAGATTTTTATACCTGAGCCGGAATTCTGTACCGACAACGCGGCGATGATCGCCCTGGCCGGCAACTATCTTTTCCAGGCAGGCAGACAAACTTCAGCACTTGACACAGATGTCTATTCCCGCTCACTTTTCTGGTAATACAGACATCGTAAACCGGTAAGCGCTCCATGAACACCAGCCTGCACGCGCTTCAATCCTGTGATATACCGATTATTATCGCGGGGCGTGGAGCACGCACATGGCGGTGCCCCTGAACCCCTTACAGTTAGGATTTTCGTTCGAGGTCAAGGCATACGAAAAATTTTACCGCAGGCATATGGTTGATATTCCGAGGATAAAATTTTTCGTATAACGCAGAGATCG
>JANTFJ010000061.1 GCA_024763495.1 Desulfobulbaceae bacterium
GGGCCTGCGCCGCATACTGTTGCTATGTAAGCAGGCCCAGGTAAGCGAGGAACGAGACTCCGAATGGACAAAGAGGTAAGCACCCTTAAAAACAGGGGCATAAACTCCGACTCCGTGAGGTGCTGGTAAACGCTTACTTTTTTGTATTGCACCCGGTCTCGGTGGTTGGGGCAGTTTTTCGCCCCTACCTGAATAGTTACATTTTTCGATAAATTTTAAAAATGGCGGAAGTGCATGGGAATCGAACCCACCCACCAGGCTGTTAACCCGGTGCACCGGATTTGAAGTCCGGGAGAGCCACCAGTGCCCTTTCCACTTCCACTGAACAGATTATTGAACAGCTCCCGGTTACTTATTATTCCCGGAGTTTATTCAAATGATTTACCATCATAGTTTTTATTGAAAAAAGCGGCAACTTTTTTTTGAATCCGCTTTATTCGCAGAGGGTGTCTGTTACTCTACTGGTAAGCGCTCCATGAACACCACTCGGCACGCGCTTCAAGCCTGCAATAGATCGATGTATTATTGCAGGGCCCGGAAAAGATAAGCACCCTGTAAGCAGTTACAATTAGGGTGGTTAGCGAAGTTAGGACGCTTACCCCCCCTGAGTAGTTACGTTTGGCCAATATCCGCTTCCCCGGTGAACGGTTACAATTTACTATAATTTCAGCAAGTAAGGAGTTTTATAATGGAGTGCGAACGGTTAAACAGACTTATCCGGTCCTGGTATGAACAATTACTGGATGAATCTATGGCTCCGGCCCGCATGGTTGAGTTCATGGAAAAACATATCAACGAATGTGAAATTTGCTTGACAGACCCGGATGTCCGTTATGAGGTTAAAAAAATAACCGCTATTATTTTACCGAAAAATAAAATTATTAAACCTGCCAAAAAGGCAAAACCAGTAAAGCCAACGGCACCGGCGGCACCAGCAGCACCGGCGGGCCAGGTGGAACAGGAAGCAAAGGAAACAAAGCAACAGCAGGCGGATGATAACGGCAAACCACCGCAAAGTGCTTAAAGCCGCCGCTATTTTCTTCCTGCCTCAATTATTCCATTAATCTGTCTTATGTGCTGAAGAACTACTCCAAGGTGCTGGAGGTCATTAACCTCAACAACAATATTAAGTTTTGCCAGATTGTCCTTTGCTGTGTGGGCATCAATATTTACTATGTTGGCATCATCAATTGACAGTGAATTACACACCTCAACCAATAATCCCTTCCTGTCATTGGCCATAATTCTAATATTAGTCTGGTGGCCCGTAGCAGCACCCTGCGACCAGCTGACGGCAATATGACGCTGGGGATCAGTGGCCAGCAGATTCGGACAGTTTGCCTTGTGAACCGATATGCCCCGCCCGGCCGTTATGAACCCCATAACCTCATCACCGGGCATGGGCATACAGCAGCGGCTGATTTTGACCAGTATATCATCAATTCCGTCAATGACAATTCCCTGGCTTCCCGGTTTGGGCCGATCTTTCTCCTTTTCTTTGTTCAGGAGAAGCAGTTCTTCCTCGCTCCTGTCCGTCTTAACTTCCTCCGGCAGCATAAGATCGGCAATACGCCTGGTGGTTATCTTGCCGGAACCGACTTTGCGCAGCAGGTCGTCCAGGGTGTTGACCGCCAGTTTTTTCAGTATATCCTTAAGGTGGCCGGTCTTGATGAGTTTCTTCAGGCTTAATCCATGATCGCGAAGCTCCCGATCGCAGATTTCCCGGCCCAGCTTAAGGCTTTTTTCCTGCTCTTCCCGGCGCAGCCAGCTCCTTATCCGGCTCTTGGCCCGGCTGGTAGTCACCAGGGAAAGCCAGCCCCGGTTGGGATGCTGGCCGTTTGAAGTCATAATATCAACTACATCACCATTTTTAAGCTTGTATTTCAGTGAAACAATCCTGCCGTTTACTTTGGCACCAGTGCAATGGTTACCGATTTCAGTATGGATCAGGTAGGCAAAATCCAGGGGACGACTGCCCTGGGGCAGTTCTTTTACTTCGCCGTCAGGGGTAAGGACAAAAATTTCATCCTGGTATAACTCATATTTAACCGCTTCAAGAAATTCCCTGGGATCATGTAATTCCTGGAGGGAATTAATTAACTGCTTTAACCACTGAAACAACCTGGCATCCTTGCGGGATACAGCCGTTCCTTCCTTGTAGGCCCAATGAGCCGCAACCCCTTCCTTGGCAATTTTGTCCATCTCTTCAGTACGGATCTGAATCTCCATAAACTCGCCGGAGGGGCCGATAACCGAGGTGTGGAGAGATTGATACATATTAGGCTTGGGTTTGCTGATGAAATCTTTAAACCTGCCGTCAATGGGCTGCCAGAGGGAATGCACCATGCCCAGGGCCTCATAACATTCCCGGACATTATGGGTGATAATCCGGAAGGCTACCTTGTCATAAACTTTTTCCAGCGGAATATTCTGGGCCAGCAGTTTTTTGTAGATACTGTAAAGATGTTTAGGTCGACCGAGAATGCGAAAATCTTTTATCCCCAGTTCCAGCAGCTTGTCGGAAAGCAGGGCCTTGACTTCATTAACATAAGTAGCCCGATCCATTGTGGAATTTTCTACCCGTTCTGCCAGATCCTGGTATTGCCGGGGATGGATTTGAGAAAAGGACAAATCCTCCAGGTCTCGTTTCATCCAGTCAATTCCCAGTCGACTGGCCAGGGGGGCATAAAGATCAAGGGTTTCTTTGGCAAACTCTTTCCTGTCTTTTATAGGAATATCAAGAACCTGCATGTCATGCAGCCGGTCAGCCAGCTTAACCAGCAAAACCCGGATATCTGATGACATCGCCAGCAGCATTTTCCGAAAGTTTTCGGCCTGATAGGCTATTTGGGAATTAAATTTTACATTGGCGATTTTTGTCGCGCCGGAGACAATAGCCTTTACCGCTGAACCAAATTTCTTTTCCAGGTCCTGTTCTGTGGCGCTGGTGTCGGGTTCCTTTAAAACACTGTGGAGCAGACCGGCCTTTAAAGTGACGACATCAAGACCCATTCTGGCTAGAATCAGGCAGACAGCCAGAGGATGAGTTATATAAGGATCACCATTGGGCCGTTTACGCTGACCATGAACTTCGGCAGCATACTCATAGGCCTGGCGCAGACAGGCAATATCTTCTGCCTCCAGGTATCCTTTGACCCTGGCCAGGATGTCGTCAAATTCAACTAACTGATTAGGATTTTTCATAATTATCCAACAGCAACAGCCAGTTCACTGTCAATTATCTCCCGGACACGGGTTACGGTTTCGGCCAGCGGAACAGTGATAACCCTGCCGTTTTTTCTGGTTCTAATTTCGATATTGCCTTCTTTAGTGAATGATTTACCCACCATCAGGCGCACCGGAATACCAAGCAGGTCGGCATCCTTAAATTTAACTCCGGGACGTTCATCCCGGTCATCTAAAATTACTTCAATATTGTCGGCAAGTAATTCCCGGTAAAGTGATTCCGCTGCCCCGGTAATTTTATCATCCCTGCTGGAGAGATTAAGTAAAATAACCTGTGCCGGGGCAATGGGCAGGGGAAAAATCATCCCGTCCCTGTCATGATTCTGCTCAATGGCAGCGGCTACTACGCGGCTGACCCCAATACCATAACAGCCCATGACAAAAGGAATTTCATTTCCCTGGTTATCAAGAAACCGGGCCTTCAAGGCCTCGCTGTATACTGTGCCCAGTTTAAAAATATGGCCGACCTCAATGCCCCTGGTCAAGTCAAGAGCCGCGCCGCAGAGCGGGCAGTGGTCTTCAGCGGTTATCATCCGCAGATCAGCGGTTTTTTCTATGGTAAAGTCTCGCCCGGGGTTAACATTTAAGCTGTGATAATTTTTTTCATTGGCGCCTACGGTAAAATTGACCATTTTAACGACTTCCCGGTCAGCCACCAGCGGGATTTTAAGCCCTACCGGGCCAAGATAACCGGTAGGAACTCCGGTAATATCATAAACCTGCTTATCATCTGCCAGTTCAACATCCTGGACACCCAGCAGGTTACAGAGTTTTACCTCCTGAACTTCATGGTCGCCGCGGAGCAGCACTGCCACCGGCTTGCCGTCAGCCAGAAAAACCAGGGTTTTGACCAGCTCAGCAGGTGAAATATTCAAAAATTCCGTAACAGCCTTAACTTTTCTCTTGCCTGGCGTTTTTATTTTTTCCAGGGGTTTCAGCTCTGGTTTCTCCGGGGCCGGGATTTCCCTGGCCCTGGCCTTTTCCATGTTGGCGGCATAACTGCATTTGGTGCAGGCGACAATGGTATCTTCTCCAGTGTCAGCCAACACCATGAACTCATGGGAAAAATTACCGCCGATACTGCCTGAATCGGCTTCAACCGCCCGGAATTTTAAACCGCAACGATGAAAAATCCGCTGGTAGGCCAGCTTCATTTTTTCATAGGTGGCGGAAGCGCCCTGGTCATCAGCATCAAAGCTGTAGGCATCTTTCATGATGAATTCACGGCCCCGCATCAACCCGAAACGCGGTCTGATTTCATCGCGAAATTTAGTCTGAATCTGATAAAGATTAAGGGGCAGCCGTCGGTAAGAATGGATGTTTTTTCGAACCAGATCCGTAATGACCTCTTCGTGGGTGGGGCCTAAACAGCTCCGGCGTTCATGCCGATCAGTGAAGCGGAGCAGTTCCGGGCCATATTTTTGCCAGCGGCCTGACTCCTCCCACAGTTCAGCAGGCTGAACCATGGGCAGCAGCAGTTCCTGGGCTCCGGCCCGGTTCATTTCTTCGCGGACAATCTGTTCAACCTTGCGAATCGCGGCCAGTCCAAGGGGCAGATATGAATAAATACCGGAAGTGAGTTTGCGGATAAAGCCGGCCCGCAGCATGAGTTGATGGCTGATCACCTCAGCTTCAGCCGGGTTTTCCTTTAAAGTCGGGATAAGTAATTGTGAAAAACGCATATAAAATCCATATCAGTTGGTAGTTGACAACAAATTGTGGTTGCACTGTCTATCCTTATACTTCAGGATGGGGTGCAATACAAAAAAAGGTAACCGTTCACCAGGGAGTAAATCTTTGCAATATTTAAGTCTCTACGCTTTTTCCAGACTTCGCTACGCTCATGGAGCGCTTATTTCATGACTTTTACGTCATTTTGTTTAATTCAGTAATAAAAACATCGTAAAGTTCTCCTTCTACGACTTTTTTATAAAGCTTGCCTTTTTTAAAAATAATTCCCACCCCATTGCCGCCGGCAATACCGATATCAGCCTCCCTGGCCTCTCCCGGCCCGTTGACCACGCAGCCCATTACCGCAATCTTTAATGGGGTTTCGATGGATTGCACATATTTTTCCACCTTTTCCGCCAGGCTGAAAAGATTAATCCGGCAACGACCGCAGGTAGGACAGGAAATAAGTTCCGGGCCGCGCTGCCTGATATGTAAAGCCCTGAGCAGTTCATAACAGACTCGAATTTCTTCCACCGGGTCACGAGTAAGGGAAATGCGGAAGGTGTCGCCGATTCCTTCATGGAAAAGGGTGCCGAGGGCAAAGGCTGACTTGACAGTACCGGCAATAAGACCGCCGGCCTCGGTTACCCCGAGATGAAGGGGATAATCGGTTTTGTCGGCCAGCAGCCGGTACGCTTCGATAGTGGCCAGGGCATCTGAAGATTTAAGGGAAATTTTTATGTCAAAAAAATCAAGCTTCTCCAATAGCCTGATATTTCTCAGAGCGCTTTCCACCAGGGCTGCCGGGGTAGGATGGCCGTGGCGGGCGAGAATTTCTTTTTCAACTGAGCCTGAATTGACTCCTACCCGGACAGGAACTTTATATTTTTTTGCCGCCCTGACTACTTTGGCCAGTTTTTCCGGGCCGCCTATGTTGCCGGGATTAATCCGGATGCCCTGGGCGCCGTGTTCCATGGCTGCCACGGCCAGACGGTAATCAAAGTGAATATCGGCAATCAAGGGAATTTTTATCCGGTCGCGAATATCTGTAATGGCCCGTGCCGCTTCCATATCCAAAACCGCGACCCGGATTATTTCACAACCGGCAGATTCCAGTTTTTTTATCTGGTTGATTGTGGCAGCCAGATCCCTGGTATCGGTATTGGTCATGGATTGTACGGCAATGGGGGCATTGCCGCCGACAGGCACATCGCCTACATATATCTGCCTGGTTTTTTTTCTGGTTATCATAGTTTTCAAGATTGCCGGAAATTACAAAATTGCCTTGTTCCTGCCCGGAAGGTTCAAGGATAGCGCTCAATAAAGGTAACTACTCATGGGGTAAGCGTCCTAACTTCGCTAACCCCTGCAATTGTAACTGCTTACAGGGTGCCGTAGATTTTCGTGATCAGGTCGGCGCAGCGTATTAGTAATACGTAAGCCGGATTGATCGCGGAAATATGCGGTGCCCTGTGAGCAGTTACCAATAAAGTACATTCAGATGGCGACAACCCTATAACCGTAAGGGATTCAGGGACGCCGCCAATTCGGGAATGCTGTCCCGGCATTGATGATTGACGATAAAGCCTTTTAATATACCAAGTTCACACTTAATTTGCATCACCTGAATTTAAGCCGGGCAAGAGAGCAGCCGAACTTCTTTTGTTACAATAAAAATTCAGGAGAAATTTATTTTAACCTGCTTGACACAATAGTCAGCCTTCATCTAAACTGAATTATAGATTGCAGGTAACTGCTCACAGGGCACCGAATCTTCTCGCGATCAGCCTGTCTTATAGCTAGGAGGCTGTCCGAGAATAGCGAACCTACTGCAAAATCGGAAAAAATGGTCTCAATTCTCCAATTTTTCGCTACGGCTTCTATTCTCGGACAGCCTCCTGGTATGCTGCGCAGAGACAAATGAACAGATAGCAACCCCACAAGACAGGGCATAAACTTCGACTTTAAATAGCGCTTTAGAATGCGAATTTATTATTTAATGAGCCCTAAGCTCTTGTCTCTTTAACTATTGATTATAATTTATGAACTCAGATTTTGACGAGCTTTTTGCTCCTGGAAAAACCATAAAACCAGCCGCGCCTGATCCCCTGTCTCCGGTTCAGCATGAGCCTGCCGTGGCTTCATGGAAAATTATTGTTGCCGATGATGAAAAGGATGTGCATGAGGTAACGAAAATGGCCCTGTCCGGCCTTGAGTATTTCGGGAAAAAAGTTCAATTATTAAACAGCTTTTCGGGCCGGGAAACCATTGATCTGCTGCGCCGAAATCCCGACACCGCTGTCATTCTGCTTGACGTGGTCATGGAAAATGATGATGCCGGACTTCAGGCCGTCAAGCAGATTCGGGAAGAGCTGCAAAATCGTCAGGTTCGTATTGTTCTCAGAACTGGACAGCCCGGCAAGGCTCCGGAAAAGGAAGTAATCCTTAATTACGATATAAATAATTATCTTGCTAAAAGTGAAATTACAGCCCAGAAATTATTCACCACGGTAATTGCCTCTTTGCGGGCCTATTCAAACCTTGAGGAAGTCAGTCGGGAAGTCTGCCACACCATAATTGACAGCGCCAAGGTCGGCATCATGGTTATAGATGCCAAATCAAAGAGCATTGTTGAGGTTAATCCGGCCGGCCAGGAGGTTATCGGTCTGCCAAAGGAACAGATTATCTACCATAATTGCCGGGATTTCTTTTTTGATGATAACGAGGAGGGGGGGCAATGTCCCTGTCATTCCGTTGATGAAGTCCTTGATCACCGGGAACAGATTCTGCGGGGCAAATCCGGTCGAAAAATTCCGATTTATTTATCTTCTGTGCCGATACAGCTCCATGGCCAGCAATATTTTGTCGATACATTCCTGAATATCAGTGAGCTGAAAAAACTACAGGAACAGCTGCGGATCCTGGCCTATTATGACCCGCTTACCAAGCTGGCCAATCGATCATTATTCATGGAAACCGTGAAACATAAGTTAAAACACGCGTCCCGCTATGATGAAAAGGTAGGCCTGCTTTTTATTGATTTAAATAAATTTAAACAGGTTAATGATCAGCATGGCCATCATGTCGGAGACCTGCTCCTGGCTGAAGTAGCAAAAAGATTGAATGAATCCCTGCGGGAATCCGACCTGGCGGCACGCCTGGGCGGGGATGAATTTGCTGTAATTCTGGATAAAATTACCGGCAGGGATGAGGCTTCACTGGTGGCTCAGCGCGTAATAGACGATTTGGAACAAATGATGAAAATTGAATGCGTAACCTGTGAAATCGGGGCCAGTATCGGTATTTCAATTTTTCCGACTGACGCCCGGGAGATGGAAACCCTGCTGATGAAGGCTGATTCAGCCATGTATCAGGCTAAATCAACAGGGGAGAGCTGCTTCCGCTTTATTTGAAGAAATATCGTAACTGCTCACAGGGCACCGCATATTTCCGCGATCAGCCTGTCTTATATAGCACCAGTATGCTGCGCCAGCCTCCTGGCACCCCGTGAGTAATTACTATCCTTCATGATTAAGCGGAATAACAACCGTAAACTTGACCCCTTCACCCTCTTTGCTCTCACAGTTGATTGTGCCGCCCATGGTCTGGGTAACAATATTATAAACAATGTTCAGGCCCAGGCCGGTTCCGCCTTCGCCCCTTTTCGTGGTCACAAAAGGATCAAATATCTTATCTAGCATATCCGGCGCAATTCCTCTGCCGTCATCCTGGTAGGTTAAAATCACATCCTGCTGATCTTCGTTCACGTTAATGCTGATAGTCCCGTCATCGTTTTGGTCATAACCATGAATCAGGCTGTTCATGACAAAATTTGTTATTACCTGGGCAAAGGCTCCGGGATAAGAATCGAGCAGCAGTGATTCCGGGCAGTTAACCTGCGTCTGGATATGGGTTTGTTTTAATTTTGGACTCAAGCTGTGGATAATAGAATCAAGATACTTTTTAATGTTAAATACCCGCTGTTCATGCCTGACCTGGTCCACGGAAATCTGTTTGAAATTTTCCACCAGTTCGCCGGTTCTTTTTAAATTGGCAATAACCAGCTTAATAGCATCGTCAATATCACCGAAATACTGATCGAGCATTTCTTTGGTCATGCTTTTATCCTTAAAGGCTGTTTTTATTCCGGCAGTCAGGTCTGAGGCGTGAGAAACAGCTGTAATGCCGATACCGATAGGAGTGTTTATTTCATGGGCGACTCCAGCTACCAGCTGGCCGAGCGAGGCCATTTTTTCCGCCTGGATTAATTGTTCCTGCCCCTTCTTTATCTCTTCGTTGGCTTTTTTCAGTTCTCCGGTTCTCTCTTCCACCTTTTGTTCCAGTGAGCGGCTGTATTCCTCAATCTGGGCATGACTTTCCTTTAACTTTATACACATTTCCTTAAAAGCCCTGGCCAGCTGACCTACCTCGTCAGTAGAATTGTTCTGGATATTGTCGCCCGCCTGGTAATCACCTCCAGCAAATTTCCTGACCGATTCGGTAAGCTGGACAAGAGGATCGGTCAACTGCTTTGACATGAAAAAAATAATCCCCCAGGAAAGCACTAAAAAAAGAAAGGCGACCAGCAGCGAACGGAATATCATTTTTTTTATCTGGTCGGCAATTGCCGCCTTTGATTCCTGGGTTTCCCGGTTAAGTGAATCAAGGCTTCGGCCAATTCGCAAAATTCCCCAGGTTGCGTCATTCAGCATGACCGGAGTAATAAATTCAATGGATTCCTTGCCGTTTTTAATGGTTTTCTGGGTAGTGGTAACAGTACAGCCCATGGCTGATATGGCGTCATCCCCCTTGAGAAAAACCTGGGCCATTTGCGGCTTTAAGGTATGAATCAGGGCCCGGCCATCAGCGCCCTGCAAAATAATATAATAAGTTTCCAGATTTTCAGAGACAATCCGGTTGACAAGTTTTGGGATTTCCGCGAGTTTTCTATCCTTGACCATTTTACCCAGGCGGGTCGCCAGCTTCTCCACCCTGATCATACCCCGGTCGATTATCTGTTCCCGTCGCAACTTGAGACGTTCCGTCATTTCCTGTTCAAAAATTACCTTCTGGTTAATGATCTGTACAACAGAAAGGAGAAGAACCAGGCTGGCGATCAACAGGACAAAGGTGATAAAAAGTTTACAGCGCAGGCCTCTGGCGAATTTGATTTTGACAGGTGTATTCATCTGGGTTTAATTGTTATCCTGCAAAGTTATCTGGTTTGTAACTATTCAGCTGCACTTCATCTGGAGTCGAAGTTTATGCCCTGTTTTTAAGGGTGCTTACCTGCACGCGATAAGTCTGTCTTGCATAGCCTTAGTATGCGAAGTTTATGCCCGAAGTATGGGTGCCAGCCTTATCACGCACAGCTAAAGCACACGGAGTCTCACTACGTTCGCTTACCTCTGAACAG
>JANTFJ010000062.1 GCA_024763495.1 Desulfobulbaceae bacterium
TCAGACAGGATTGACAGGATTTTCAGGATTTCCTTTCACAAAAATATCCTGTTAATCCTGTTGATCCTGTCTAATTTTTTTTACTCGAATATTTACTGTGGGGATTGGCCGGGAAATATTCGACAAAGGTCTTTTTATTTTTCATCCTGGTAATCGCCTGCCGCAACAGTAACTTTTTGTCCGTCTTTAAAGGCGGAGGAGAGCGCTCAGTAAAGATGCATCAGATCATATAACCTTTTAAATGCAGTTTGAGGCGGGAACCTGTTACCCGACTGATCCCTGTAAAAATAAACAGGAAAAGCCAGAGGAACTGCAGAAGCAGAAGGGTCTCGGGCTGCCACAGATTCTCCAGCCCCCTGACCAGGTTTAACCCGTATAACGGTTCATGGTCTGTAAAAAGAATAAAGATAACACTGAACAATATACAGACTGTTGCCATCTTCTGATATGCGCTGAAAGAGCCTGCTCCCCTGTAATCCGCACGCAGAAATTCCGCAATAATCCGCCAGCCAAAGGTCACAAGCGTACAGATTAGAAACGCATACACGAAATGACCATAAAGAAATAACAATGCACCGATTATCCCGGTATTTACATAAAGTATCACGGACATGGCCTGAACCGGCACGACCTTTATGCCTTCCAGGCCGGACTCGTAGGCTATCTTTTTGGTTGAGCCATAAAATGCCATGTTGAATTTTTTAAAGATCACGGCTGACAAACCCTCCATTTGCGAAACAGGCTTGCCGTAACAGCAACCAAAGCTGATGCAGCCCAGTCTTCCAAAGCCCTCTCCGAAAGCATATCCCACTGCAAGAGCCGACATCAAAATGAGCGTGGAGAGATTACGGCCTGTAAAATTTCCGTATAACCACACAAAGATAGGGGTTATAAGAAGGCCTGTAAAGGCGCTGCCGGCAACCGTAAAAGTTGCTTTCTTCTTTTCAACTATACGGGCCACCAGTTTCGCAGCAATAGTAGATGCCGTGATGGTGGAAAGCGTGATAAAAAAAATGTCCTCGGCGGCTATACCCGCGGTTCCGGTAAGTACTATAAAGAGAGAGGTGCCAAGTACGGTGCCGTTTGCCAGAAGTGCGCCATAGTATGTAAGATTAACGCCGTGCCAGAAACCGGAATCGTTATCGAACCATATGGGAATGGAAGCCATTATCTGCCACTTTTCCCCGGACAGTATCCTGCAACCTGCAAGTAAAACGGCGTTCACTATTAAAAATGCGGCTGCTGTAAAAAAAAGAGTTTCCAGATTCATTTATCTCTCCCATTTGCAATTCCTGACCGTACATCCACCTCGGTTTCCACTACAGGGTTGCCCAGGCCCAGGCTGAACCGGCTTTGAACATCAGTTCTTCCGTAATTGACAAGGATATCTTCCAGGAAATTTATGCGGCCCTTTTGAAAAAATAAAATAGTGGTGCTGCTTCCCGGTCTGTAAAGACTCTTGGGCTGCCCGGCCTTGACATAACGCCCCTTTTTTATGGGTATGGGCTTATCGTATCTGCTGGTGCTGTAACATTGAACTATATTGCCTATCATCATGGCTACCACCTCCACCATGGCTACCAGTCCGATTCGCGTCCCTCCCCCCACATCAGTATTGATAATGGTGACAATGCGCCTGTTTTTTGAATATGGTGAGGGTACGTTTATCAATGCCCCCGGGTTACACGAATGGTAATCACCTTCAATTTCATAAAAGTCTTCAACGCCCCCTGTTACAGGTAAGTGGTTATAGTGGTACTTGTCAGGTGTAAGCCGGAATATGGCAAAATCTCCATCTTGAAAGGATGTGAGCCAGGATTTCCTGTTTTTTCCAATAAGTTCCTCGTAATCAAAGAACTTCCCCTTGATTAACGGAAGAGGGTCGTTTTTCAAAGTTCCGGGAATCATTCTGGAATCAGCAGGGGAAAGAACGGTTCGTTCATTTTCAGGCATGGGTCGGCATTGCCAGTAACGGATTTTTCTTTCAAAGATTTTCCGCGGAGTAGTAAAACTTCCAGGCGGGTCAAGAGATTCCGAAAGGTCCACTCCGCACCGTTCAAGAAAGCGCCTGTTGCCAAGCAGCCCGCGCGCAAGAGGCATGTCAAAATTCAACAGTCCAAGAAGTGCGGTGGCCCTTCGGCTGGTGAGCATTGAAAAAAGGAGCGGGGCCTTCTCCCGGACTGTTGAATAGAGAAAGTTGACAATCCTGTCTCCAAAAAGTTTCTCGTTTAATACCCGGCTGCTTCTACGCTCCACATACTGATGAACTGTCATGGTATTCATTCCTTGTATCTTTCGTGTTTTCTGCCTCTATTGCAATAATTGCCAGTTTCAGGCACCGGGATAACTCCTCGGGTTCCGCTGTCCCTTTTCTCACCTTTCCGGAGAGGAAGGTTAAAAAATCACGTGGATCCCGGCCCATGCACAGCTTATCTACTGCCCGTGCAAGTTCTGTATGGCTGTGTTTTTTTACAACCTGACTCAAATCTTCCATGAGAACCCTCCATCCTTCCCCCATGTGAGACTCCTTAAGTTCTTCTATGCAATGGTTCTCCAGAGCTTCATTAAAAGTGCGTGCCGATATGTCATACACCCCTTTAACGCCGGATTTTTCAAGGACTGCCCTGGTTATCCTGTCTGCCGCATCAAAGTAATCAGGGTCCAGTATCCTTTCTTCCAGGTCATCCAGGGTCCCATGCATGTTCATCATCTCCGTCACATCCTGTGCCTCTTTTTTGATGAATCTTGTTAATGCCAGGAGAAACTGGCGATTTTTTACCCGTAAATAGCCGGAATACCTCCTGCTTGGGCGACACCCCCTGGTCTGCGAAACAATGGTTTTAAGGAAATAGTTTGGAGTGTCCTTTTTTATATAAAAAGTAGGGATCCCTGTGGCTGTTCCGAAGATTATCTGGCGACGTTCGCTCTCAACAAAAGGATGGTCAGGTATGGATTCATGGGAAACCATGCCTTTTGAAATGATCTTATAGCACATTATCAGAATAAGAAGCTGTAGATCAACTGTCCTGTCCAGGTCCCCGAAAAAGCGGGGAAAAAGAGAATAATGCCGTGCTTCAAGACCGGAGAAGCCATGAGATGCAAATGTTCGTAATTTCATGGGGACATAGAGGGACATTTCTTTGTGAAAGATGCCAAGTGAGTGAAGATCCGCCTTTAACCTGCTGCTATTTCCCAGATGCCCGTTCAGGGCTGGACTTGTCTCCGTGGATAAAAGTGCCACAGGGTAATCAATCAGACGATAGTCCCTCAAATAGTCCCCCTTGAGTCCAAGGAACGCGGCAATTAATCTGTCCGGTAGCACAGGACCGAAAGGAGTGAAAACGCGCCTGAACCGTACGTTCTTACTCTTTTTTCTCCATCTGCGCCAGAGCATTCGCAAATGGGTGAAGTCCAGTTCATGGGGAAGAAACCCAAGGACCCTTTCGGGATGGAATTCATTGAAATCAAAGCGGTATGGTGAACAGCTGTAGGTACCGACAAAAAGGGGAATAAAATGTTCAAAAATTTTGGCAACAAGATCTCCCAGATACTTTTCGTGCCTTGCGGTAAAGGATCTGTCATTGGTCTGCATTAACTGAGAAATTTTTTGACTGCCGATGCTTATGTGGGTTCCGTTGTTGGCCAGGCTGATATTTGAGGTATTTGGAAGCATCACCAGATTGTTCGCTATAATAGAGGCATCTCTAAGTTTCATGATGGTATTAAGATGGCTTCTACTTAATACCTGGTGACAGAGATTCATGTACCTTAATTTTTCCCGACCATTTTCCCAACCGGAAAGGCAGGGATTCATGAACAGTTCCCTGTAAAAGGAATCGGATATGCAGTCATTGAGCAGGCGGAGTCTCACGGGAGGGTGGGGTGACTGAAATATTAACGATTCCTGACCATTTTCAACCAGGCCGAATTTTGTATTGGCATAGGCGTTGAGAAGTTGAACAAACAGGTATCTCCTTGCAGTTTCTCCGGCAATGGCCCTGCCGTTTAATTCAACCGGTGTAATTCTTGATATGTAGAATGATGTAATCTCCGGGGATGTGTTGTCATTCAGAATATGATGCGCGACTCCCTTTCCCGCAGCCAATATATACTGAGTAATTCCCTCTTCCAGACCCACATGGTATGAATGGAGTGAGTCAAAAAGGGCAAGCTTGAGCATGTAGCTTGCCGGTACCCTGATCCATTCTTTCCACTGTTTTATAAAGAAAAACCTGTTGGCATCCGACCTTATGGCCCCGAATTCATTCCCATGCTCTTTAAGAAGGTCATTACGAAGAAGATTTCCGGCTTCAGGGTGAAGAGAGGAAAGAGGAAATCTCACCCAGGAATTCTCCCAGATATGGGAGCTGTTTCCATTCAGCCAGGAAACCAGCCTGGCGGGAACATCCTGTGATGTATCGCCGGATGCGCTTCTTCGGCGTATATTTCTCATGAATGTGGAATCCCTTATGACAAGGGGAAGGTCAACCGAGAATGCCTCACCCCTTACTGCGGTCTGCAGCTCATTTTCGCAGCCCGCAGTAGCGTCTCCGTTGGCAAATGGCAGAGTGGACGGATCACCGGATTCTATTCCAAGGGGTTCAAGACATTCCTTCAGGGCCGGGACAGATGCCTTTTGAGGTGGGTTCTTATAAAGATTAAATCTGATGATATTCATGGTTCCTCACAGAATGTTGCCTGCCGGTTCAGCAAGTTCCGATTTTTTTCCTTTTTCAAGATTAATATGGCGTACAGGGGTTGTCCCTGCATCTTTTCTATCAGGTAGCTCAAACCGTTTGACCGGCTGTCCAGGCAGGGATGATCAATCTGGTAAATGTCGCATGTAAAGACTATCTTGGTTTGCTCGCCGGCCCTGATAATAATGGTTTTCACCTCATGCGGTGTCGGGTTCCGCGCCTCATCAATGATCATGTACATCTTTACCAGGCTGTGGCTGCGAATATAGGCCAACGATTTTCCTGCGGACATTGATAGTGGAATCGTGCAGGGACTGAAAAGTGCAGAGGGCTGATTTCTTACCGTTGCGAAGTATAATGTATTCATTGGACAGGAGAGATTTTTCGGTTAATTTGACGATTGAACATGTATGGGCGAGTTGTTTTTTTATTGATATGTTTTAAAAAAAGCAGGGCGGCCTGTGGCCAGGAAAAATAATATTCAATCTGCTTAATGCACGTAGCCGCCCCTTTTTTCTGTTTTTTATTTTGGCCCGGATATTCCGTTAGTTTTCCAACTCAACATTTTGTTCAGTTTATAAGGGCCATGGAAGATTGATATTCCAGACTACTTCGCTACCGCGTCAAGAGTAACAGGCTTAAAGCTGAAAATTTCCCTTCCGCGTGGGTTTACCGTCATCTCCACCCAGCTTTGCTCAACATCACCGAATGTCTCCACCCTTGTATAATTGTTGGTTATGGTTCCATCATCATTGAACATTGCCTTGTCCAGTTTGAAATAGTGAGAATCACCGTGAATCAGCACCACCTGTCCATTATAACTTCGGGTCTCTTCAACCAGTGTGTGGAAAAAATCCGAAAAGCCGTTATCGGCATCAAGCTGAGGCAGGAAATCATCCTGGTAGCCGCCATCACTCATCTCAAAGGGAAAATAGATATCCGCCTGGATGGCAACAGCAATTCCCGGAAGTTTCTGATCGCGTGCCTCCTGGAACGACTCTTTAAGCCACTGGACATTCATCTGATTCCGCTCCCTGTACTCTTCAGTCGCCTTGTCGCAATCTGCCCAGGTCCTGTTGGATTTCTTGAAACACTGCTTTTCTGTCACTACGAGGTTGTTGTTGCTTCCAACAACATTCAGCGCCACGAACATAATCCTTCCATAAATGAACCTGCTGTTTTCGCTGTATTTTTCACCTATATTGCCTTGACGCTCCACTGGAATCGGTCTCCTGCCCTGCGTTGTCTTCTTGTTGAAAAAGAGATTGCGAAGATAATTCAGTCGCTCAAGGGGATCATATTCACCGTTGCTGATACGATGGCAGTCAGTCCATTCGTTATCACCAAGCGTATAAAGGGTAGGGGCCTTAAGCCTGCTGAAATAATCAACTATATTCTCACCTATTGCTTCATCAGTGCAAAGGGAATGACCGTTTTTGGAATCTCCGGTGAAGATATTAAATGCTGTATGATGGGCATTGATTGACCTGATTGTATCGGTTTTGACTATATCATCAAAAATGGGTTCGTTTGGCAAAACGGCAACCTTAAAGACATTCATTCTGCAAAATGACAAACCGTCAGCGTGGTTTCCATGCCCCTGGTTATATGATGCGGCCCAGGAAACGGGGCTGATAAAACATGTCAACAGAATAAACAAAAACGTTTTTTTCATATCTTTATCTCCTTGAATCCCAGCAACTGCGCAGGGCTTTTCATAATCGCTGCGCAGTTGCCAGGCATAATTAATGTTGAACTGAACGGGTCAATCCAAGGTTTTCCAAGGTCTCATTTCTTCCATGGTCTTCTGCAGTGTCTCTTTTTGACTGCCATAAGGTCATCTATCTTGTCAAAGACCTGGCCTGTGACTGTGATAAATTTAAGAGATATTTTATAGTCATCCGCTTCTATCAGGGTATAGCCGTGCTGAGAGGTGAGAACATCCGGTTCCCATGGAGTATCTTCACGTGAGTAGTAAGGCGCTCCCCCCGTGCCCGATGTTACAAAATATGTAGGATAGACAAAATCGGGATTTGCAGAGTACTGATCCAGGATGCCGTCACCGTCCATGTCATCCCCGGGAAGACCAACAGGGGTTTTATCATCAATCAGAAGCCTGTAATATTCATGCTCATCAGCGCCAAGCACTGCGGCAACCTTGGAGCTTGACGAGACAGCCTTCCAGAAACGGTTTCTAACTTCTATAATTCCAGGACCGGCTGGCTCTACCTCTCCTGTATCCTCATTAAGGCTGTAGGCTCTTATGTTGTTATTGCCTCGCCACCACATTGCATCCTTCACATGACCGCCACATGGCCATACAGGTTCCTGCGCATAAAGCAGAACATACTTGACAGTGTGATTGTTCTCCGCCTTTTCAAGCTCCTGCTCTATCCACTCCAGCTGATCCGGCATTATATAACCTTCAGGGGATCCGCCATAAGCCGGGACCTGACCATTGCTGGTCCACCAGTAATTGTTGTTGAAAGAGATAATGAACACAGGGCCGTACTGGAAAGAATAGACATTTTCCATGTAAGTGGGCCTGCGGCTGTCAGAAGGCTCAGGACCGTTTTCAGGATTATAGAACATATCCGCGAAAACAGTTTCGGCGCTCGATGTTTCATACGGCCATTTATCCATGGAAAGCCCGTAATGACTGCCGTCATCAAACGTATTGAGCAGTGTTTCATGATTGCCCATGCCGGGATAAACAGGATGTGAGCGCCAGAAGCCTGAAACCGCCTGCTTCCAGCCTGTAAGCTGAAGTTTAAAGTCTTCAGTATCGGTGGTATAGCCATTAACAAGATCACCGCCGAAAATCATAAGATCAGCCTCTTTCCTGTAGGCATCCTGGGCAATCCAGTTGAGAATTTTAAAATTAACCCCCATGCAGGTTCTCTCGCCACCTCCCACACCTTCACGGCTGTCGCCTGCAAACGCGATCCCTACCCTGCCCCTGCCGGCTTTTGGCGCGGTCCTGAATTCGTAACGATTGGAAACAGTCTGCCCGGCTCCGGAAGTCTCGCAGCTTACAAAGTAGAAATACCTGGTGTCAGGCCTGAGTCCGCTTACCTCGACGGCATGCTCGGCACCATCAGAAGATTCGTCAACAGTAAAAGCCTTATTCATTTTCTTGTTTCTGGCCACTGTAACGCTGCCTCGACAGGCACGGTCGGTATCCCACGTAATTATAACGGATGTTGGATCATCGCTGTTTACCATTGACAGGAAAGGCCCCTGAAGAATGGTGGTTAACGGTGTATATTCATCACCGGAACGGGCGAAACTTGCCAGGCTGTTATAAAAGCCCAGATGTTCGATATCTGCTCCGTCCATTCTCCAGAGATCAAGTCGATAACCTATGGTGGGTGTCATCTCCCAGCCCTGGCCCTCCGGCCAGTTATTGGCATTATATTTTGCTTTGAAAAAATCGGATATTCTGAGAGTACCGGTTCCGTTAACTATGGAACTGCTCTTCCTGAACCTGAAGTAATCCATGTCAGCCTGGCCTGCCTCAAAAGGATACGGGCCGGTGTACACGGTTCCCATAAGTGTGGGATCTTCCAGATCAATAATCATGCCTTTCCCATCAGCGTCAGGACCTGTTATGTTGTTGATCTGATCATATGTAACCTGATTTCGGATTCCTCCATCTTTAACCGGAAGGTCCGGGATCTTTACCGGCAAAGGTTCATTGTTGCCGTATGCCGATACGCTCCATATGGAAACAATCATGCATAATGATAACAACCTTGCCATGCCTCTGAAAAATTTTTTTTGTATAGAAGGGCTTCGCTCCTTCATTTTCCTTCCTCCTTTTTACGTACCAGCTTTAATATTGCCCTTGAGAACAGGGACAATAATGTAATAAAGACGGCCACACTCGGGATTTGAGTAGGCTTTTCACCTCCAATTTGAACCTTTTAAATATCCTGAAATAAAAAATGTGATTTACTGATAGCTGTGCTCCAGGGGCTGTGCGGTCAGAGCAAATCATCACCTCCTTTCACTTCATGCCATATATTCCGGGACAAAGGTCATGAAAGTCTTAATGCATGACTTTAATTCATCCCGCCCGACATAAAGCTTTTTGGATATTTCAATTAACGCAATATATCTGACGGGAAAATGATCCTTTTATCCTCGGTCATCAGTATTGCATATAATTGTTAATATTTTTTTAAGGTTTGATGATGAAACGGTTAGGAAAGAACGGAACGAAGATTGCCTGTATTTATATTACCGGGGGAAAATCTCAAAACAGGGAAAACAGGGAGGAAACATTTTCAGCCTGTTTTTATAAAGGTCATGATTCAGGGTTGATAAACACCCTGATTTAAGTTACTTCAACTGCAAAATTAATCTGTTGGATCCAGTGTCAGTGGTTGCGGAAGGCAGGTTTGAAACCCATAATGAGATGTACCCCCACATTTTTCCAATTGCTGGAAAGGCAATTTGTGATTTGCCGCCTATGAGAGAGAAAGGAGTACCTGAGCCAGTCTGTTACTATCGTGCCTGGATGTCTGTTCGCTATCCACAACAGGCAGATCAATAATTTCAATTCCCCGATGAGAAAGCCATGTCTTATCGACTTCACCGTTGTATCCCCCTTTTCCCGAATCTATCAGAATAAATTTCAGGACATCATGATCCATGATCTTTTTATTGTCCCGCTTCAGGTAATAAAGGAGGACTTTTATCTGATCCATAACCGTCATTCCATAGGTCTCAGGGTCATGGCCGGTATTGGGAATATATATTTTGGGGCAGTCATTTTCAGATATTGCCGTTCCTATGCCGGCAGGAAGCAGGTTAGCAATTATACTTGAAAAAAAGCTTCCCATGGGATAACAGATAAGATCAGCCTTCTTTATAAGATCTTTTATTTTAGATTTACTATGAGGCTTTACCTCCTGCGGATTTTCACGACTGGCTGAAAGATAGATTTTTCTTATTCCTGATGCTATAGGACGTGTCTCCTTGCCGGTAATAAGGTGCTGTCCTATAATAATGTCACCATTGGCAAGCTCCACTGCAAGATGATAATCCTTAGAGATAACCGGCCTTACAACCCCCCTTACCTCAACCATGCGGGAATACAGGAAGATTACAGGATCAATCTTCCTGTCATACTCAAGATAACCTGATGTAAGAACAATATTGCCGATACTGGCCCCTCTGAAATCAAAATCTTCAGGTTTTTTATCCCTGAATAATCGCAGATGGTGCAGAATTATCTGTTTCCTTGGATCGGGAATGGGCCGTACCAGAGGATGAGAACCATCACATATTTGATCAAACTCAGAGGCGAGTTCCCTGAAAGATGCCTTCCTGGGCAGCCTGTAGGCAAAGAGTGCATAGATTTCAGGATTACCCCGCACACTCTGATCAGCCAAAGCCATAAGCCGGTTTCGTATATCGCCGATTGCAGGCATGCTGAAAGCCTTCCTCAATTTTGCAGAGCTTCCTCCTGAATCAAAAGGCGTGATAAGGTGAATAGAATTATGGGTAAACCTTATCAGTTTCCTGCTCAGGCCATGCAGCGCTGTCCCGCCGCTGAAAAAAAGTATGCGCGGGCCTAACTCAGATACTCTTCTGAAGCGAGCGATCCTTATCTT
>JANTFJ010000063.1 GCA_024763495.1 Desulfobulbaceae bacterium
CAAATTTTAGCAGACCTACGGTTGGGTGCCACCACCACATATGGAGAAGTTACCAAAAATCAAAACAAAAAATTGTTTAGACAATGGCCGTAAGCGTCCTAACTTCGCTAACCCCTGTAATCATAACAGTTCACCAGGGAATAAATCTTTGCAATATTTAAGTATCTAAGCGTTTACCAGTGCCTTAGATTCGGAGTCGAAGTTTATGCCCTGTTTTTCAAGATGCTTATCTCCTCCGGGCGATCAATGCTATGAACTTTGCTCCATGGTTTATCGCCCGGAGGGTGGGCTCCGACAGGTGAACCGGGAGGTTCCCGGGTTGTGTGGCAATGCCCGCCTTAGTCATTCGTACACCGGACTGACACACTATAATGCTAAGGGCCCGGTAAACAGTTACCACCAGATAATACTGAAGGGATATGGTTGATCATTATAAACTGCAGGTCGCGGAAACAGAAGCTGAGCGGCAACTTATTTATGCTTTTCGTTACCGGATTTATGTCGAAGAAATGCAGAAGGCATTTTCCGGAGCGGATCATGTTAATCGGATTTTTCGCGATGAACTTGATGATTCAGGTATTCTTTTCTACATTTCAGAAGGTGAAGAACTGATTTGCAGCACTCGGGTAAACCTGGTGGCTGACATTCCTGCCGGCCACAATTTAACTGACTGGTTTCGCTTTAATGATTTTTCTGTTTTATCGCCTAAGGAGATGTCATTTTCATCCAGGCTGATGGTGTCTAAATCATGGCGTCGAACCCTGATTTTAGGAAAATTTCTCAATGCGGTTTATGGTTATTGTCGTAACCTGGGGATTAAATTAGATTTTTGTTATTGCGCTCCATCTCTTGTTCATCTCTATGAATATCTGGGATACCGTCAATATACTGATAATTTTACCGACTTTGAAGTAGGATACCGGGTACCTTTATTATTAGTCAGCGAAGATTTAAAGCATTTGCAGGCCGTTCATTCACCATTTTTTATGGCAGCGCGAAAATATAAATTGCTGAGCGGCAGCCACGATCTGGTTAACTGGATTGAAGATAATTTCCCCAGGTTCACTCAGACCTGGCCCAGGCGTCTGATTAATCCTGACGAGCATTGGGCTTATATGGCCGAACGTCTTCATTCTGAAGATGTTCCCCTGCTGGGTGGATTCACCCCGGAAGAGGTATCAATGTTGTTAAATGACAGCCCGGCCATCCCCTTTCACAAGGATGAAGGGCTGGTTACCTCCGGTGAAGTAGGCAAGGAACTGTTTGTAATTTTATCCGGTGCCGTTGAAGTCCGTAAGGTAATTTCCGGAAAGGAGTATGGACTTTTGACCCTGGGCAAAGGTGACATCTTCGGCGAGATGGCTTTCGTCAGCGCGGCCCCGCGCTCAGCAGATGTATTCGGCTTGACTGACGGTGAAATATTGGTATTGACCCCTGATTATTTTCAAGGATTAATGCGGCGATTACCTGATATTTCCGCCAAAATGCTCCTGAACTTATCAATGGTATTGTGTGAACGATTACGATTAACAACCCGTCAATGGGCGAATCTAACCCAAAAGCAAGAGGAAGCAGGTGATGGTTGAAGATGCCGGATCTTATGCCTTTGGCAATTTTTCGGAAAACCAGGCTGAACTGGAAAGGTTACAGAGACAAGCGACAGTCGCGATTAAACTCGAGTCAGGCTACTGGAAAAAATTTGGTTTAAAACCGGGAATGAAGGTATTGGATCTTGCCTCCGGCCCTGGTCTGGTTACCTGCGCGCTGGCGGAATTTGTCACGCCAGGGACAGTCGTAGGAGTTGATATCAGCCCGGAACTGATTCAAATCGCGGAACTTCATCGACGGGAACATAATATCAAAAATGTAAAATTTCAACCTGGTAATATTTATGAAAAAAATAGTATTCCAGGCAGTTATGACTGGGTTTATGTTCGTTTTTTATTTCAGCATCTGAAAAAACCTCAGGTCGCGGCAGGCACTATATTCAGTTGCCTGAAGCCTGGCGGCATGGTCTGTATTCTTGACGTTGATGATAAATTCCTGGCCTTTTTCCCTGGTTCAGACGAATTTGATTCCTTTACCCAGATGGCTGCGCAAGGCCAGACCGCACGCGGTGGAGACCGTTACGTCGGCCGAAAATTAGGTATGTATCTAGAAAAATCAGGATTTATCGACATCAAAACGGAAATTATTCCGGTTACCAGTAATATGATTGGTGTCCGTAATTTCCTCGACCTGACGACAGGATTTAAAAAAGAACAATTTGATAAACGCGGCCGGGCTGAGGCCGAAAAAAAATTATCCGGGATATACCAGGCCGGGTCCGCGTCTTATGCCTGGGGCGGAGTAGGTGTTTTCGCAGTTACCGCCAGGCGCCCTTCCACCTGACGGACATAACCCTGATCATAATTTATTCATTAGTGGTAACTACTAAGGCGGGCATTGTGCCCACAACCCAGAAAAGCCCCAGTCCTCCCGTAGGAGCCCAGCCCTCTGGGCGATCCATGTGATGAGCTTTGCTCCATATATTATCGCCCAGAGGGCTGGGCTCCTACGGGAGCTTTATCGTTTTTTATTACAGGAATTCAGGAATAAGGTACTGAAAAAGAGGAACTAAAAATGATTTCCAACCATGAAATTCTGGATAAATTAGTCAACCTGCTGCAAGAAAAAATCAAGCTTGATCTCACTGAGATAGGGCCTGAGTCATTGATCCGGGAAGACATCGGCCTTAATTCTTTAACGGTCTTTGAGCTGGTTCTGGAAATTGAACATATCTTTAAAATTGAATTCGTCGAAGAGGATCTGCTGGACATTCATACTGTCGGCGATGTGATAGCCGCAATCAAGAGGCACTTGCCGGAGTGAGACATTTTTGTGCCAGCCTGCTCTGCCGGTTGCTGACGCCGTTATGGTGCTGGCGGATAATTAACAAACGACAGGAAGAGCGCAGGCGGCAATTAATCGGTTTTGTTAAACAGAATCTGCCGGATAAACTGAACAGGATAGAGCGGATTATAAGTGATAATCAAAAATGTGTTGCCGCGTTTTCTCATATTTCAACTGAACTGCTGATCGGGGGGCTGCTGCGGGACGGCAGATTACTTAATAATCTGGTGGAGAATATAACCTCCGCAAATTCTGACTATCTGGAACATTATCGTTCTTCCGGATGCATTGGTTTATCCTTTCATTTTGGCTTGTTTCATCTCTTACCGATTTACCTTATCAGGCAAGGATTTGATGTCTTTGTCCTGGTGCGAGGCGACGCCTTTAACGCAGTCGGCCCGGTCACGGTTGAACAGGTAAATTCTGCCACAACAGCAATATCCCGGCAGCAGAACTGGGGACGCCTGGTTTTTCTTGATTCATTTAATTTATTTTCGCTGGTACAGATGGCAAAAAAATTAAAAAAAGGCGGTATCCTGCTGATTCACCCGGATACAATCCGTTCTTCATCACAACTGGTTGAACCAGTTACAATATTGCAGACCCGGTGGAGCGCTCACGTGGGAATAGCAAAATTGATAAAGGCAACCCAATTCCCGGTATTATCATTCATGTTAAGCTGGACGCAGGAACGTCCTCATCTAATTGTAGAATCACCCACAACTTATTGCCGCGACAACTCTGAATCCGAGATCCTGCAAGGAATTTATCAACTGCTGGAAAAGCGACTTAGGAATAATCCCGACCAATGGATTCAGGCAGATTTTTATCCCCAACTTATTTTTGAAGAATTGTGACTGTAAACGTAAATATTCGGGTTGGGTAAAAGCTACCCTTCTCTATCCCTTTAAATGTTCGGATAGTGCCCCAGATTTGTTCGTTTCGGCGTGTTCACTATATATACTATGTGAATCACGCCTAAACGGGCGAAGGTGGGGTGCTAGCCGAACATTTAGTAGTTATCACTGTACACTGCAAACAGTTACAATTACCGGTAGTAGCGAACTTAAGGTGCTTACCCCGTGAGTAGTTACAGTTATTTTTGAGTGAACCCTTGGAAAACAGGGTTTAATAAAGTAGACCCAGGCGGCGGCAACCCCATAATCGAACATATCTCAAGCACATCTGAATAGTTATAAAAAAAACTTGACACCGCCGAAAAAGAAACTTAAAGTTGCAATATATGTTAAATTTATGTAACATGTTGGAAATATATAATGATAAAATAGTAACACCCTAAAACTGCTGAAAAAATCTAAAATTTAATTTTAATTTGAGTAATAAAATGAAAAAAGTAATCTTATTTGCCTCATTGTTACTTATAAGCAGCGGACATAATGTAACAGCAATGTCAGACACTCCCCTTGAATCGAACTCTTTTCCAGCTTACTGCAACAAAATTGACATTTCCAGCCCTGATGTTCGCGATGGCGTCAAATTATTCTCTGAAACAGCCATAATCAACCTGGCTGACATAACCGGATTTTCAAAAAATAAAAAAATATACAAACTTGACAGTTCCCATGTCCCCAACTGGAATAGTGTCGAAACTAACGCCCCCCCTCTCCAGAGCTGGTAATATAAGCCGGATAAAGTCTTCGCTATGAGGATAATGCTCAACAGAGTACTCCCGGACGTCACCGGAAAGAAATTCACGCCAATGAACTTATTCTGCTTGCGGGGTGTTTTACGAAAGGCTCGAAACTGTCACTTCGAGCCTTTTTTGTTTTGTGGGAATAAAAGAAGGTAGATTAATTAAAAAACAGGGCGAAAAGAAAGAAAAAGTTGTTGCCTACTTTATTGAGCGCTGTCCTTTTTCTCTTTCAACTTTTCAATTATATCCCATTCGACCGGAACCAGAAAAATAGTTAAAAAGGTTGAAGTACAGAGACCAGTAACAAAGGTGCGGGCCATTGCTCCCCAGACCAGGGAATATTCCGGGATGCCCAGGGCCATGGGCAGCAGCCCCAGGGTAGTGGTAAGGGTGGTAAGCAGAATCGGGCGTAAACGTATATGGGTGCCCTGGATAACAGCCTCATGACGCGAAAGCCCACTCTTGTAACGTTTATTTATAAATTCAATAAGTACCAGGGAATCATTAACCACTACCCCGGTCACTCCAACCACCGCGATAAAACTGTTTACCGTAAACAGTGAGCGGGAGAAGAAAGTCCCGAAAACTACCCCGATAAGGGAAAATACCACGGCAGAGAGAATCGCAACCGGCTGCAGGTATGAGTTAAACTGGGTGGCCAGGATAACATAGATCAGCAAAATGGCGATAATAAAGGCATAGGTAAGCGAGGTATAAGATTTGTTTGTACTTTCATACTCTCCGGCAAAATTGAGGGTAGCACCCGGATATCTATCCCTGATTGTCAGGTAAAATTTATTGACTTTTTCCACCACGGCCGGCACGGATAAAGACGAACCGAAACGAATATTAGCCTTGATGGTTATAGCCCGCTGCCCCTGGAATCGATTCAGGTAACCCTCTTCCAGGCTGGTTTCAAGCTCAGATATTTCCCCAAGCCGTACCGGCCCGGCAGGATATTCTATAATCGGCACGTCCAGGGCATCGGTGAGTGACGAAACAGCTGCGGGATCAATCTTTACCTTTATATCAACCTCTTCATCAGCCAGGCGGAATTCTCCGACATTGCGGCCATCAAGCACTGAAGCGGCCAGCATGGCTGCCTGGCTGACGGTCAGGTCGTATTCCGCCGCTTTTTCAGGCAAAATTTTAAAACGGCAGATGCGGTTCGCCAACCCCTGGCTGTCTCCCAGCTCTACCAGTTCCGGGCCAAGCTCACTTTGCTGCAGAAACTTTAAAATTTCCGCGCTCAGGCCGCTGACCGAGGCCATGTCCGTACCCAAAACCCTGATGTTTACATCTTTACCTGCCGGCGGCCCGTCCTTTTCCGCCCTGACCCGCAGGGCAAAGCCACTGTCTGTAAAACCGGCCATTTCCTTTTTGACCATTTCCAGGTGTTTGACCACATCATTCCTGGGATAATCGGCAAAATGCCGGATATTTTTGGCCGGCAGGGTCACGGCAACATGCCCCAGATGGTTCCCCCAGACCGCCTGATAATCTTCATTCAGGTAAAATCCGGCATATCCTATCGCAGACTCAGCCATTTCCGGCCCGCCTGCCGCCACCTTTTCGGCAATCTGTTTAATCAGCCCGGCAGTTGTCTCCAGGGGCGTACCAACCGGGCCGTCAATTTCGATATAATAAAGCGAATAATCATCAGGGAAAAACTTAACTTTAATCAGTGGAGCCCTGCCGGTTATTGATAAAACCGCGATAGTCATGGCCACACTGAAGGCCAGGGCTACTAATCCCAGGCTGGACCAGCGATAACGCAGGGCCAGGCGAAGCAGATAATCAAAAAATTTTCGGTTAACCGCCATAAAACGATTATCATTATCCAGGGCATACGGATCAGTAATATCTTCCCGCGGACGAATCTTTTCCGCTCCGAAATCAAGATAATGAATAGGCAGAATAAAGAGGCATTCAATCAGCGAGGCCAACAGGGCAATGGAAATAGTTTTAGGAATAATTGAAAAAAAATCCCCGACATAGCCGGTCATTATCAACATGGGCAGAAAAGCGGCAACCGTGGTCATGGTAGCGGCCACAACCGGCAGAAAGACTTCACTTGTGCCGTCGATTACGCTTTGTTTTATCGGTTTGCCTGTGTGGCAATGCCGGTTGATGTTTTCCACCACCACAATAGCATCATCAACAATAATACCGCTGACCAGGACAAAAGAAAAAAGAGAAAGTTCATTTATCGAGTTACCGGTAAAATACATTACCGCCATGCTGGCCAGGAAGGAAAAGGGAATACCGATGGTGGTCAGGGCGGCACTGCGGAGTCCCATAAAATACCAGATCAGCAGACAAACCAGGATAATCCCCAGCAGCAGATTATAACCAAGAACCCGGATGGAATCTCTGATTTTAACCGTGCTGTCCTGGGTAAGTACGGCCTTTACTCCTTCTTTTTGCAGAACCGGAGCAAATTGAGCCATAACCTCTTTGACATCCCTGACAATCTGCAGGACATTACCATCCCGATTTTTTATGATCTGCAGAGTTACACAGTCCGTACCGTTTACCGAGGTCTTGACCATGGGATCGCGGTAGGAGAGAAATGCGTTGGCTGCCACATCATTAACCGTGACAAAAGATGAGTCGCTGTCCCGCCGGATAATGGTTGACATGACCTGTTGCCGGTTGCGGAAACGCTCATCAACTTTTATAACGAATTCACCGTTATCAACCGTATAATCCCCGGCTGGAATCAGGATATCGGCTCGTTGCAGGGCCTTTGCCGCCTGGTCGAAGGTGATCCCCAAAGTTCGCATTTTAACCGGATCAAGCAGGACATGAAATTCCCTGGTATATTCGCCCGACAGCCGTACTTCATTAACATTATCAATCTGGCGGAGAATAATTTTCATCTCCTCTGCCATCAGGGTCAGGGCCCGGTTACTGCGGTCACCAAAAATATTAATGGTAATGGCCGGCATCCAGTCATTGACGTCCAGATAATTAAATTTAGGCGGTTCAGCCTCCACCGGCAGTTCATCAAGAATACTGAGAACCTTGAGCCTCAACTCCTTGTAGCCCTGCTGATAATCGGTATCGTCAATGAATTTCACCAGGATACTGGAACGTTCCCGGTACGAGGTTGAGGTGATGTATTCAACATTTTCCAGATCATCCAGGCCATCCTCAATTTCTCTGGTAATCAGCGCCTCAACATCAGCGGCTGAAGCGCCGGGCAGAAAAGTGTCAATGGTAACCTTGGCAAAACCTATGTTGGGATAGCGTTCAACCGGCAGGCGCAGAAGCCCGAAAGACCCCATAACCATGAGCAGAACAAAAAGCAGGTTAAAAAAAACTTTTTGTTTAATGGAAAAAGCAACAACCTGTTTCATGGGGAAGGTTTGAGAGAAAAATAATCACCGGACTGAATCAGGGGAGAACTGACCCGCAGCTCTTTATCAGAAGAACCGTGAATAACCACCGGAACAGTTTCTCCCGATTCTCTTTGCAGCAGGTTTTCACCATAACGCCGGATTACGGCTGAGGCAGGAACCGCGAAAACATCCTTTTCCGGAATATCAAGCTTAAGTTCCAGCCTGATCCCTCCCCGCCTGTCGGCAAGATCATCAATTAAGACCAGCTGGAGATTTATCTTCCGGCTCCGGGGATCAAAATCAGGGGATACGCGGTATATCCCGGCCTTAACCTGTTGCTCACCGGCATCAAGAAGCAAAATGGTCTGGAGCTGCTTCAGGGCGCCATATTCTTCAGCAGCCAGGGCAAAGGGGACAACCAGGGTCTGGAAATCTCCAAGTTCAGCAAGGGGCTCGCCCACGGAAAGCCATTCACCGGGTTCGACCAGACGCTTGATAACCTGCCAGCCGGGAGGAGCAATAACAAGATGCCTGTCAAGTCGTTCCTTCAGAACCTTCTGCTGATTTTGTAATAACTTGAGATTAAAATGGGCCTGGTCAAGTTCCTGGGTCAACTTATCCAGTTGTGATTCCGCGGTGGAATGACGGGAAAAAAGGAGTTCAAAACGTTTTAATTCTTTTTCAAGAAAGGCAATACGATTTTTTATCTGTTCCCGGCTTATCCGGTTCTGCTCAAGCTCAAGCTCAATAAAGGTGGGATCAATTCGGGCAAACAGGCCGTCATGGTCAATTTTTTCCCCTATGTCAGCCATGACTTCAAGGCATTTACCGCTGACCTCACTGACCACGGTCATGGTAGCCCTGGGCTTGGTAAATCCATAAAACCGCACAGTTCGCGGTGTGGGTTTAACGGCAAAAACATCCCTGCTTTCAGTGGCCGCAGTGGCCAGGGGCATGAGCAGCGCCGCAATTATTATGATAAAAAAAATATTTTTTTTCACAATTGATTTTATATAACATTTTCGCCATCCTGTAAACATTCGACGTAACAGTTCATTAACGCCTCATTATGGGCACTAATTGCCTGCACTGGGTAGTAACGAACTATCCAAGAATTATTATCTGCTGAAAATATTGTTGGCTGCGAATTGTTCTGACGCGTAAATCAATTCTTTGTTGTCGGTGCGACAGCCGCTACCGCCTGTTCATATTCGCGGTTAGACATGATATGGAAACGCTGCTGAATCCTTTCAATGGAAACCAGTTTTCCTTTCCGGGATGAAGGGGTCAGGAATGATTTAAGCTTTTTCTCAAGTTTACGGGGATCCATTTCACTTTCAATAGCAATCACTCCTTCCATGACAATTTTCTGCAGTAAAAGCTCCTGATCTGTCCGTTCCCTGAGATTACCGGCAAAGGGAATAAAGAAAAAATGGGCAAAAACCACGCCGTAAAGAGTAGAGGTCAGGGCAATGGGTACGGTTTCCAGTATTGTCGATGTATCACCGACTCCTGTCAGCATACTGATCAGGCCGACCACGCTTCCCACCAGACCAAAGGCCGGAAAAAATTCAGCCATGGTGCGCAGCACTCTTTCACTGTCCTCACGGCGCATCTTGAAGAAATACATCTCTGTGTTGAGGATATCACGCATCTGCTCACTGTTATAGCCATCTACCAGCAGCCCCAGGGCCCGGCGCAGAAAAAGCATGGATGCTTCCCTTTCATCATGCTGGAGGGAAAGCAGGCCTTTGAATTTTGATTTTACTGAAAGATCAACTAAAATTTCAACAATATCTTCCGGCTGTTTAGGCTGGGTTTGATAAGAAGAAAGCAGGACTTTATGAACAATAAAGAGCCGTTCGAGGCGATAGGCCAGCAGGGTAGCGCCAAGACTGCCGCCCACCACAATCAGCAGGCCGGAAAGGTTAAAATAAAGGCCGATATTACCATGGAAGGCAAAACCGGACAGCATCAGGAGGACGCAAATTATAAAACCATTTATATTTCGATTATAAATCATGACCGAGAACTGTTTTCAACTCCAGAAGAACCTGTTTTTTACATTGACAGCGATCAATAAAGTGCAGCCGGGCGGCACCCCCCATAACTGTAAGGGATGCAGGGACACCGCCATGTGCATGGTTCACGCCCTGCGATAATACGTCAATATATCAGAGGGTTGAAGCGTGAGCAGGATGCTATTCATGCAGCGCTTACTTTACACTCATGCTCAACTTTCTGACTTGTTGTTTTGTTAATGATTTCTATAAATTATACAATTTGCAGCATAGATATATCGTCATTCCGGCATGTCTTTAGCCGGA